>NZ_JBFULL010000002.1:421074-683078 GCF_056400345.1 Microbacterium sp. P5_B6
CCCCCCACTTCTTCTTGTTCACCGGTTGGCCGCGCTCTGAAACGGTCCTGCTCCATCTCACCGGTGTGAATCTGCGTTTCTGTTGGTATGGCTTGTTATAGCTGTATATCTGTTGTACTGTGTGAAGACCTTGACGATGAGGACCACATGTACGCAACGGAGCGACAAGCTCACATCACCCGGCACCTCGCCGAGCGCGGCCGCGTATCGGTCGTGGCCCTCGCCGATGACCTCGGGGTCACCACAGAGACGATCCGTCGCGACCTGGACTCCCTCGAGCAGGTCGGGGCACTGCGTCGTGTGCACGGGGGAGCGGTGCCCCTCCGCTCCGGCGCCATCGCCGAGCCATCCATCGCGGAACGCATGTCGGTCAACGCCGATGCCAAGCAGCGCGTCGCGCGTCGGGCTCTGGATGTCATCACCGATGGGTACCGCGGTGCCGTCGTCTTCGATGCAGGTTCCACCGTGGGCGCGGTTGCTGCAGCGCTGGGCGACCGAGTCGCCGTGACCGGCGCACAGCTTGACGTCGTGACACACGCCGTGCCTGTCGCTCACACGCTATCGCTCCTCAGCGATGTCGAGCTGACGGTTCTCGGCGGACAGGTGCGCGGCCTGACCGCGGCCGCCGTGGGCCCGGCGACCCTGACTGCGCTCGACTCACTGCGCCCCGACCTGGCATTCATCGGCACGAACGGCGTCACCGCAGAGTTCGGCCTCAGCACTCCGGATCCCGCCGAGGCCGCGGTGAAGGCCGCCATCGTCCGGGCGGCGCGGCGGACGGTGCTGGTCGCAGATCAGGCCAAGTTCGGCGTCGAGTCGTTCGTGAGATTCGCACAGCTGGGCGACATCGACATCCTCGTGACGGATGCCGCACCCGGCGGAGAACTCGCGGCGGCACTCGCCGACGCTGATGTGGAGGTCTGGACCGCATGATCGTCACTCTCACCGCCAACCCGTCACTCGACCGCACGATCACCCTCGCCGAGCCCCTGGCGCCCGGCGAAGTGCAGGCGGCGACATCCGCTCGCGAGGATGCGGGCGGAAAGGGCATCAATGTCGCCCGGGTCGTCGCCGCGGCCGGCGCCCGATCGCTCGCCGTCCTGCCCCTCGCCGTCGATGATCCGTTCGACATCGCCCTGCGTGCGACCACCGTCGCCGCCCGGCGCGTCGCGATCACCGGCCACGCGCGGGCGAACGTCACGATCACCGACCCGAGCGGCGTCACCACAAAGCTCAATCTCCCCGGGGCCGAGCTGGCTCCCGCCGACGTCCAGGCGATCATCGACGCCGTCGTCGAGGCCTGCGCGGGAGCGCGGTGGCTCGCTCTGGCCGGGTCGCTCCCACCCGGCGCCGGCACCGGCTTCTACGTCGACGTCATCCGAGCGGTGCGTGCCCGATGGACGACGGATGGTCCGCTCATCGCCGTCGACACCTCCGGCGCCGCCCTGGCTGCCGTGGTAGCCGAAGGGCGTCCCGACCTGATCAAGCCCAACGACGAAGAGCTCGCCGAGCTCGCGTCCGTCGCACTCGAAGCCGGCGACGACCTCGCCACCGCCGTCCTGCCCCTCGCGCGCACCCTCGTGCCGAATGGAGTCGGAGCTGCGCTCGTGACACTCGGCGCGCACGGCGCGGTCCTCGTCACGGCCGGCGGCGCATGGGCCGGCATCCCTCCTCGCATCCGCGTGGCCAGCACCGTGGGTGCCGGCGACAGTTCGCTCGCGGGCTACCTGCTCGCCGACCTCGATGGAGCAGCGCCCGACGAGCGCCTGCGCCGATCGATCCGATACGGCGCCGCTGCGGCATCCCTCCCGGGAACGCAAGCGCCGTCACCCGCTGACCTCCCGGTCGGCGATGTCCACATCCGAACACTCGCCTGAATCCGCATATCACCCACCTGGAGGTCATCGTGTCCCAGACCATCACCCCGGAGCTCGTCAGCATCGACGTCGGGCTCGGCAGCGACAAGGCTGCCGTCATCCGAGCGCTCGCCCAGCGCGTCGTCGCGCAGGGCCGCGCCACCGACGCTGAGGCGCTGTACGCCGACGCATGGGCCCGCGAGCAGAAGGATGAGACGGGACTCCCCGGCGGCATCGCGATCCCGCACGCCAAGAGCGCCGCCGTCACCGTCCCCTCTCTCGCCTTCGCCCGCCTGCTCCCGGGCGTCGACTTCGGCGCCCCCGACGGACCGGCCGACCTGGTCTTCCTCATCGCGGCACCCGACAATGCGGCCGAAGCGCACCTCGCCGTGCTGTCCAAGCTCGCCCGCAGTCTCATGCAGGACGACTTCACGTCGGGGCTGCGCGCCGCCTCGACGCCCGATGACGTCGTCGCGATCGTGCGCAATGCGATCGGAGAAGGGGATGCCTCGGCTCCGCTCGCCCCCGCGGATGCGGCCGCGGCCGTCCCGGCTGCGTCCGCATCCGCGGCATCGGGTCTGACCGTCGACGGCCGCCCCGCGCGGATCGTCGCGGTCACCGCGTGTGCCACGGGTATCGCCCACACATTCATGGCCGCGGATGCGCTGACTGCTCAGGGTAAGAAGCTCGGCGTCGACCTCACGGTCGAGCCGCAGGGATCGAGCGGCTACAAGGCGATCCCGCAGAGCGTCATCGACGAGGCCGATGCCGTGATCTTCGCGACCGACGTCGATGTGCGCGAACAGCAGCGGTTCTCAGGCAAGCCGGTCGTGCGGTCGAACGTGAAGCGCGGCATCGAACAGCCGAACGAGATGATCCACGAGGCTGTCGCCGCCGCCAACGACCCGCAGTCTGCTCGCGTCACCGCCTCTGCGGCCGCGGCCGCGTCTTCAACGAGCGACGCCAACGTCGGCTGGGGCGCGCGCATTCAGCGCATCCTGCTGACAGGCGTCAGCTACATGATCCCCTTCGTCGCGGGCGGCGGTCTTCTGATCGCGCTCGGCTTCCTTCTCGGCGGCTACAACGTCACCGAGGACGCGAGCACGGTCATCGTCAACAATGCGCTCTGGGATCTTCCGGCGGGTGGTCTCGGACAGTACCTCGGCTCGGTGGCGTTCATGATCGGGGCCACCTCGATGAACTTCCTCGTACCCGCTCTCGCCGGCTACATCGCCTTCGCGATCGCCGACCGGCCGGGAATCGCGCCGGGCTTCGTCGCCGGCGCCGTGGCGGTGCTGATGAGTTCCGGCTTCATCGGCGGCATCGCCGGAGGCCTGATGGCGGGTTTCGTGGCTCTCTGGTTCGCCAAGCTCGACGTGCCGCGCTGGCTGCGTGGACTCATGCCCGTGGTCATCATCCCGCTGATCGCCTCGATCGTCGCGTCCGGCATCCTGATCCTGTTCCTCGGCCGCCCGATCGCCACGCTCATGGCTTCGCTGAACACGTGGCTGAACGATCTGGCCGCGACCGGCCTCATCGTCGTGGTGGGGGTCATCCTCGGAATCATGATGTGCTTCGACCTGGGCGGGCCGATCAACAAGGTGGCGTACGCCTTCGCGGTCGCCGGCCTCGCCGCCGGCTCGGACGCGAACCAGACGCCGTACCTCATCATGTCGGCCGTGATGTGCGCGGGGATGGTCCCGCCGCTCGCCATGGCGCTCGCCTCCACCGTGATGGCCCGCAACCTGTTCCCGCCGGTCGAGCGTGAAAACGGCAAGGCGGCGTGGCTGCTCGGTGCGGCGTTCATCAGCGAGGGCGCCATCCCGTTCGCCGCAGCCGATCCGCTGCGCGTCATCCCGGCGTGCATGGCAGGCGGTGCGGTGACCGGCGGTCTCAGCATGGCGTTCGGTGTGACCTCCCTCGCCCCGCACGGCGGAATCTTCGTTCTGTTCGCGATCAACCCGATCTGGGGCTTCCTCGTGGCGCTCGTGGCCGGCACCGTCGTGACGGCGCTTGTCGTGATCGCGCTGAAGCGCTGGGTCGGTCGCAAGGAGCTCGAGGCTGCGGAGGCGCCGTTCGAACCCGTGGCCGTCCTGGCCTGATACCGGCATAATCGGACTCGCATCCACGCATTCAGACAAGGAGCTCTCATGGCAGAACGCCAAGCCACCATCGCCAGCAGTTCAGGACTGCACGCCCGCCCAGCCAAGCTGTTCGTGCAGGCGGTCCAGGAGAAGAAGATCCCTGTCACGATCGCCGTGGAGGGCGGCCCCGACCTGAACGCGGGGAGCATCCTCTCGCTCATGGGCCTGGGTGCCGGCCACGGAACCGTCGTGACGCTCAAGTCCGACGCCGATGGTGCCGACCAGGCTCTCGACGAACTGGCCGCACTGCTCGAGACGGATCTCGACGCACAGTAGCCACCAGACGACGGATGCCGCGGACCTCTCAGGTCCGCGGCATCCGTCGTCTCCCGATGAGCGGGCTGTGATCAGATGTCCGTTGCGTCGCCCGGGTCCAGCGCGAGGAACTCGCCGCCGCCCTGCTCGACGGCCCAGGTGATCCGAGCCCTCGCCATGTCTCGTCCGATGACAGAGAGCGTCATGTCGTGGGTGCCGAACGCCTGCTGGGGCGCGACGGCCAGGACGAAGTCCATCGCTTCGCCGATCTTGAGCCAGGGCGCCCCGATGGGCGCCGCGAGCAGCTTGACGTCCACTCCCTCGGGGATGGCGTACGAATCGCCCGGATAGTAGAACTGGCCGTTGACGAGCACCCCGACGTTGTCGACGACGGGGAGAGACTCGTGGATGACGGCATGCTTCCCGCCGAAGAACTCGAGCGCGAAAGGCTCTGCGCTCACGGACTCGCCGGGCGAGACCACGGTGATGTCGTAGCCGGGCGCCGCCTGCGCGACGCCGGCCGGAGCGTAGATCGGAATCCCTTCGGCGTGACTGAGGATGCGGTCGAGGTGGTCGGGCGTCCAGTGATCGGGATGCTCGTGGGTGATCACCACGGCGACGACCGTGCCGAGGTCACTGAGAGGGAGGGTGAACGACCCGGGATCGATCACGAGCTTTCCGCCGTCGATCTCGAGTGTGAGCGCAGCGTGCTCGAATTTGGTGACTCGCATGCGTCGAGTCAATGCCCCCGCCGGGGCTCCGGACAAGGGGAGAATCCCGTTCCTGCCTCGATTTGGTTCAGGTGTGAGGCCCATGGCATAATTGAACGGTTGTCTTCCGGCCCCATCGTATAGCGGCCTAGTACGCCGCCCTCTCACGGCGGTAACGCGGGTTCGAATCCCGCTGGGGTCACAACATGAAAAGAGCCGGTCCGCCAGGACCGGCTCTTTTCATGTTCCGGCGGCAGCTGGCTCTTCGAACTGGCCCGCGGCGGTCCCGCATCGCAGAGGCTCCGCGCGACGCGCAGCGGCGCGTGGAGGGGCGATGTGGCCGAATCCCGCTGCCGTCACCGACCATGTCACCGGGTGACTCGACCGAAACAGAGCGGCAACCTCTGACCGGTAAGTTGTTCCGCATGCCTTCGCCCGAATACGACCTGCCCGAGGTCGTCCAGATCGCGCGCGACCTCATCCGTTTCGACACGACCAACTATGGTGGCGGCCGGGCCAAGGGAGAGCGCGAGGCCGCCGAGTTCGTCGGTGCCTACCTCGAGTCGCTCGGGCTCGCGCCGCAGTTCTACGAGCCGATCCCGCGCCGCACGAACGTGGTCGCCCGCGTACCCGGTCGGAACCGCGACAAGCCCGCGCTCGTGGTGCACGGACATCTGGACGTCGTTCCCGCGATCGCCGAGGACTGGAGCGTCGACCCGTTCGCCGGGGAGATCCACGACGGGATGCTGTGGGGCCGGGGCGCCGTCGACATGAAGGACATGGATGCCATGATCCTCGCCTCGGTGGCCGACCTCCTGCGCGCGGGAGAGCAGCCCGAGCGGGACCTCGTGCTCGCCTTCTTCGCCGATGAGGAGAACGGCGGCGTCGAAGGCTCGGCCCTGGTCGTCCGCGATCGTCCCGAATGGTTCGAGGGCGCTTCCGAGGCCATCAGCGAAGTCGGCGGCTACTCGATCGCCGCGGACGGCCGCCGTGCGTATCTGCTGCAGGTGGGAGAGAAGGCCCTCATCTGGATCCGGCTCGTGGCGCGGGGCCGCGCCGGCCACGGCAGCAGCCTCCATCCCCACAATGCGGTCACCCGCCTCGCCGAGGCGGTGGCGGCGCTCGGGCGCACCCAGTGGCCGGTCCGTCTCACCGACACGACTCGAGCACTGCTGGACGGACTCGCGTCGCTCACGGGTGGGGATGCTGCCAACCCGGACGCCCTCGCCGGCACGGCCGGCCCGGCATCCGGGTTCATCCGCTCGACTCTGCGCACCACGACGAATCCCACCGGGCTCACCGCCGGCTACAAGCACAACGTGATCCCCGATCGCGCCGAGGCGCTGATCGACGTCCGCGCTCTGCCCGGCACTGAGGACGCCGTGCTCGCCGACATCCGCGCCATCGTCGGCGATGACGTCGACGTGCAGATCGTCCATCAGGACATCGGTCTGGAGGTGCCCTTCGCGGGCGACCTGGTCGAGTCGATGGTCGCAGCTCTCGGGCGTCACGACCCCGGCGTGCCCGTCATTCCGTATCTCCTCGGGGGAGGCACCGACAACAAGGCGCTGTCGACTCTCGGCATCGCGGGGTACGGCTTCGCACCACTGCGGCTGCCGGCCGACCTGGACTTCACGGGCATGTTCCACGGAGTCGACGAGCGAGTGCCCGTCGACGCGCTCCTGTTCGGCCAGACCGTCCTCACCGACCTCCTCCGCACCTACTGAAAGGCGCCGATGCAGCTCCTCGAAGCGATCATCCTGGGCCTCGTCCAGGGCCTCACCGAATTCCTCCCCGTCTCCTCGAGTGCACATCTGCGCATCCTCGGCGAGTTCCTCCCGGGCGCTCAGGACCCCGGTGCGGCCTTCACCGCGATCACGCAGCTGGGCACGGAGGCAGCCGTGGTGCTCTTCTTCTGGCGCGACATCGTGCGCATCGTCTCGCATTGGTTCCGCGCGCTGTTCGGCAGGATTCCGCGCAACGATCCGGATGCGAAGCTCGGCTGGCTGATCATCATCGGCAGCATCCCGATCGTGGTCCTCGGACTGCTCTTCCAGGATCAGATCGAGACGACGTTCCGCTCGCTGTGGCTGATCGCGGGCACACTCATCGTCTTCGGGATCCTGCTCGGCGTCGCGGACTGGGTGGGTGCGAAGCGCCGCAAGATGACCGATCTCACGGTGCCTCACGGCATCCTCTACGGTCTCGCCCAGGCGCTCGCGCTCATCCCGGGCGTCTCACGCTCGGGCGGCACGATCACCATGGGCCTGTTCCTCGGCTACGAGAGAGCCGCGGCCGCCCGCTACGCCTTCCTCCTCGCGATTCCCGCCGTCTTCGGCAGCGGCCTCTATCAGCTCTTCAAGAGCCTCGACGAGCCGAGCGTCTACTCACTCGGGGAGACGGCCGTCGCGACCGCCGTCGCATTCCTGGTGGGGCTCGGCATCATCGCGTTCCTCATGAACTGGATCTCGAAGCACAGCTTCCTGCCGTTCGTGATCTACCGGCTGTTCCTGGGTGGCGCGCTGATCGTCCTGCTGAGCCTGGGCATCCTGCAGCCCTACTGAATCGGCGGTGCCGGGTCGGGGCCGGGATGCCGCTGCCGACCGGGCATGCCGGCTCCTCGCGCCGACCCGAGGTTCCGCGAGCGAGGCTCTACGACGTGGGGTCAGCGGCGAGGCTCGTCGCGACCGGGCTTGGTCGGGCCGTCGTTGCTTCCGCCCCGACGGAGGTATCGCTCGAACTCCTGCGCGATCGCGTCGCCGGACGCTTCGGGGGAGTCCCACGTGTCGCGCGTGCGCTCGAGCTGGCGGATGTACTCCGTCATCTCCTCGTCGTCTGCCGCCGCCGCGTCGATGGAGGCCTCCCACGCCGCGGCTTCTGTGGCCAGGTCGCCGCGATCGATCTTGGCGCCGGTCAGATCCTCGAGGCGGTCGAGGAGCGCGAGGGTCGCCTTGGGTGACGGGGTGTGGCCGGCGACGTAGTGCGGAACACTCGCCCAGAGGCTTGCTGCGGGGATTCCGGCAGCGTCGGCGGCATGGGACAGCACGCTCAGGATGCCGACGGGCCCCTCGTACGTGCTCCGCTCCAGGCTGAGCGCCGTGCGCAGCTGCTCGTTCTCGCTGCCCGAGAAGATCGAGATCGGGCGCGTGTGAGGAACGTCCGACATCATCGAGCCGAGGGCGACGAAGCCGGTGACATCCTCGCGGAGCGCGACGTCCAGGAACTCGCCGGCGAACGCCTGCCAGGCGCGTGCCGGCTCGACCCCCGTGAGCAGCCAGAGCTGGGTGCCGCGGGTCGCCCGTGTGGGACGAAGGATCGTCGCCTCCGGCCAGCGAAGGGCGCGGGTCCCGTCGCCGTCCGTGGAGATCTGCGGCCGCGTGTACTGGTAGTCGAAGTACAGCTCGGGATCGATCGAGAAGACCGGCTTGTACTCGCCGCTCTCGCGCAGCTGGGAGATCGCGGACGAGGCAGCCTCGCCCGCATCATTCCAGCCGTCGAATGCGGCAACGAGCACTCGGCGTCCCAGTCCGTCCACGCAGCCTCCTCCACCCCTGCGGGGTTTCCTCCAGAATAGGCGTCCGGGGCCCGCACGGCGCCGCCCTGAGTTCGGCGCGGCGGCCCACCGAGGGCGCCTCGGTAGCATGGTCCAGTGAATGCGCCCCTTCCCTCCGCTGTCCTCTGGGACATGGACGGCACCCTGGTCGACACCGAGCCGTACTGGATGGCCGCAGAGACACCGCTCGTGGAGCGCTTCGGCGGCACCTGGTCGCACGAGCAGGCGCTGGGTCTTGTGGGCCTGGGCCTCGAGGACTCCGCCCGCATCTTCCAGAACGCCGGCGTCCGGATGGGGATCACCGACATCGTCGACCACCTCACGGACGACGTGATGGACCAGCTCGCGACGAAGGGCGTCCCCTTCCGGGCCGGTGCCCGCGAGCTTCTCACGAGCCTTCGGGATGCCGGCATCAAGACGGCCCTCGTGACCATGTCGCTGCGGCGGATGGCCGACTCGGTGGTCGACCTCATCGACTTCGACGCGTTCGACGTCGTGATCGCGGGAGACGATGCCACCCGCCCCAAGCCCTTCCCCGACCCGTATCTGCAGGCCTGCGCCGCACTCGGCGTCGACCCGGCGGACTGCGTCGCCATCGAGGACTCGCCGAACGGCCTGCGCTCCGCCGTCGCCTCCGGCGCATCGGTGATCGGCGTGCCGCTCATGGTCTCCGTCGCGGGGGCGGGCGCGCACGTCATCTGGCCCAGTCTCGAAGGTCGCACCGCGCTGGACGTCGCGGAGTTCCACCAATCACACGTCCAGCGACGGGAGTCGGTCCGATGACATCGCCACGGCCAAGCGGGCCCTTCCGGATCGGGGATCGAGTCCAGCTCACCGGGCCCAAGGGCCGCCTGCACACCATCACTCTGCGGGGTGACGGAGAGCTGCACACCCACCACGGTGTCCTCAAGCACACCGAGCTGATCGGCCAGCCCGACGGCTCGGTGGTCACCAACAGCGGCGGCCACGAGTACCTCGCACTCCGCCCGCTCCTTCGCGACTTCGTGATGTCCATGCCACGCGGCGCCGCGATCGTGTATCCGAAGGATGCCGCGCAGATCCTCGCGGAGGCTGACATCTTCCCCGGAGCCGTCGTGGTCGAGGCGGGCGTCGGCTCGGGCGCGCTGTCGCTATGGCTGCTCCGTGCGATCGGACGAGACGGACGGCTGGTCTCCTTCGAGCGTCGCTCCGACTTCGCCGATGTCGCGCGCGCCAACGTCGAGACGTTCCTCGGTGAGCAGCCCGAGAACTGGGAGGTGGTCGTCGGGGACCTCGGCGAAGCGCTGCCGGACGCCGTGGCTCCGGCATCCGTCGATCGTGTCGTCCTGGACATGCTCGCCCCCTGGGAGTGCATGGAGGTCGTGGCCGATGCGCTGGCGCCGGGTGGAGTCGTCCTCTGCTACGTCGCCACCGCCACGCAGCTCAGCCGGGTCGCCGAGTACATCCGCGGCACCGGGCTGTTCACCGAGCCCGAAGCGAACGAGACGATGGTCCGCGGCTGGCATGTCGAGGGGCTCGCCGTCCGACCGGATCACCGCATGGTCGCCCACACCGGGTTCCTCATCTGGGCTCGGCGGCTGGCGCCCGGCGCCATCGCCCCCGAGCAGAAGCGGCGTGCGTCCAAGACGAGCTATGGCGACGAGGACGTCGAAGTATGGACGCCGGGTGCGGTCGGGGATCGGCAGATCACCGACAAGAACCTGCGCAAGCGCGTCCGCGAAGCCCAGCGCGCCGCCGACGGGGCACGCGAGGCCGCCGGTCGGACGGGTGAGCCGGACGCTTCCGCCTAGACTGTTCCGGTGCGCAAGATCCCCGCTGTTCTCGCCGTCCTCGGGCTCGCTGCAGTCGGTCTCGCCGGCTGCTCGCTGCCGGCCGGTTACGACGACTGCTCCCGTCCAGCCTCCGATACGGCGGCGACCGATCTGGTGACGGTCTCGGGCGACTTCGGCAGTGCGCCCGAGGTCACCGTTCGCACGCCCTTCCACGTCGACAGCACCTCGTTCGCAGATCTCGAGGTCGGCTCGGGCCCGGCTCTGTCCGCATCCAATCAGGCTCTCGTGCTGGATCTGCAGGTCATCAGCGGTGAGACCGGCGAGGCCTTGTACTCGTCGTCGTACGACGGGGATCTGTCTCGAGTCTCGACAACCGCAGCCTGGGCGCAATCGGTGCCGGCGTTCGAGTCGGCCCTCAAGTGCGCCACGGAGGGCAGCCGCGTCGTGGTCGCCCTCGAGCCGGGCGGCATCCAGCCCGAAGCCGCCGCCAGTCTGGGACTCGCCGAGGACGAATCCGCGGTCGCGGTCGTCGACCTGCAGAAGGTGTACCTTCCTCGCGCGCAGGGCTCGCTGGTGTACAACGACGCGCTCGGCCTCCCGACGGTCGTCCGGGCTCCGGACGGACGGCCCGGCATCATCGTGCCGGACGCCTCCGCGCCGAGCAAGCTCGTGGTCCAGACGCTGATCAAGGGCGAGGGACCCGAAGTGACCGGCGATGTGCCCGTGCGCGTCCACTACACCGGCGTGACGTGGGCCGACCACGAGGTGTTCGACAGCTCGTGGGACAGCCAGCCGGCCTCCCTGTCGCTGGACTCCGTCGTTCCCGGATTCGCCGAGGCCGTCAAGGGCGCGACCGTGGGCTCGCAGCTGCTCGTCGTGATCCCGCCGGACCTCGGCTACGGCGACACGGAGAAGGCCGGCATCCCTGCAGGGTCGACGCTCGTGTTCGTGATCGACGTTCTCGGGCTGGATCAGGCGCCGACCGGCTGAGTCTCGTGCGGCCGGGCGACCCTAGGATGAGGGAGTGCCCGCCAAAGCCCTGCCCCGCAACCCTCCGGAGGAGCGGCTCGTCAACCTCGTGGTCGCCCTCATGGCGACCGAGCAGGGGCTGACGAAGGACACGATTCTCACGTCCGTCTCGGGCTACCGCGAGCAGAGCGAGGCGGGCGCCAAGAAGGACGCCCTCGAGAAGATGTTCGAGCGCGACAAGGAGAACCTCCGCGCCCTCGGCGTTCCCATCGAGACGATCGGCGACCGGCTGGACCCGGACGATCTTCGCGAGGCGCGCTACCGCGTTCCGACGGCCGAGTACGAGCTGCCCGACGACATCGAGTTCACCCCGGCCGAGCTCGCCCTGCTGAACCTCGCCGGTGGCGTGTGGAGCGAAAGCTCGATGTCGGCCGAGGCTCGCAGCGGGCTTCGGAAGATCCGCGCCCTCGGCATCGCGGTGGACGACCCGATCATCGGCTACTCGCCGCGCATCAGCCTGCGCGAGCCGTCGTTCGCCACCCTCCAGCAGGCGATCGAGCAGAGCCACGTCGTGACGTTCCCCTATCTCAAGCCGGGCGACGACGTGCCCCGCACCCGACGGGTGCAGCCGCTCGCGCTCATCGAGTACGAAGCGCGCTGGCACGTCTTCGGAGTCGACCTCGGCGTGGGCGCGGACCGCACGTTCCTGCTCTCTCGCATCGTCGGGGATGTCGTCGTGACCCGCCAGAGCTTCGACCCGTCGCTGCGCGACGGAGCAGGGGATCGTGCCCTCGTGGGGCTGGAGGAGCTCGCCGAGCGGCAGCTCGCCCTTCTCGAGGTCAATCCGGGCACGGAGGCCGCACTCCGCCTCAGCCGCCGTGCCCGGCCGGCGCCGCAGGGCATCCGCGTGCCGTATGTCGATGTGCAGGTCTTCGCGGGTGAGCTGGCTTCCTACGGACCCGAGGTGCGCGTGGTGGAGCCCCAGACGCTGCGGGCCGAGGTCATCGCCCGGCTGGGCGCCGCACTCGCGCTGCACGGAGGTGCCCAGTGAACACCCGGCGGCCGCTCATCGCCACGGATCGCGCTGCGATCATGCTCCAGCTCGTGCCCTACCTGATCGGAAAGGGCGAGGTCTCGCTCACCGAGGCCGCCGCCGAGTTCGACGTCACTCCCGAGCAGATGCGGCAGATGGTCGAGAAGCTGACCGTCATCGGGCTGCCCGGAGACGCCGGCTTCTGGCAGATGCCGAACGAGCTCTTCGACATCAACTGGGATCTGCTGGACGAGCAGGGCGTGATCGCGATCACGAACTCGGTCGGGCTCGAGCGGTCGCCGCGGCTGACGGCGCGCGAGGCCGCGGCTCTGCTCGCCGGGCTTCAGCTCGCGCGGACCATTCCCGGCGTCGGCGACACGGCGCTGTTCGCCGGCCTCCTCGCGAAGCTTTCGCGGGGGGCGTCGGCCACGCCGCCTGAGGTGATCGTCGCATCCGAGCCGGTCGACGAGGTCCGCACCGCCGTCGCCGAGGCGCTCCGCGAGCGGGTCGCCGTGTCGTTCACCTACAAGGCACCGGATGCCGCCCCCACCACCCGCACGGTCGACCCGGTGAAGGTGCAGATCGCGAACGGGCAGTGGTACCTCCAGGGATGGTGCCATCTCCGGCTCGCGATGCGCACCTTCCACCTCGATCGGGTCAGCGACATGCGGCTGACCGGCATCCCGACCTCTCACGGGGCCGAACCCGTTCCCGACTGGTTCCAGGACGGGGAGGACGTCGTGGTGCGGGTGCGCTTCCCCGAGTCCGTCGCGCCGCTGCTCGGCGAGTACCTGGACCGGGCATCCATCGACACGCAGGACGGTGTCTCCACGGCGACGATGCGGGTGGCTGATGAACTGAGCCTGCGCCGGCTCGCGACGCGGCGCGGGGGCGTGCTGGAGATCATCGAGCCCGAGGGCGCCCGGCTGGCGGCCGCCGAATGGGCAGCGGCGGGGCTCGCGCAGTACCAGTGAGGGCGCCCGTCTGCCGTACTCCCCGGACCCGGCGGGCTTAGGATAGATCCACCTACACCCTGACTTACGGAGAGTGCATCATGCTCGGCAACCTGAACGGCTGGCACCTTCTCATCCTGCTCGCCGTCATCCTGCTCCTGTTCGGGGCGGCGAAGCTTCCGGCGCTCGCGAAGAGCGTGGGCCAGTCCGCGCGTGTCTTCAAGGGTGAGATGAAGGCGATGAAAGACGAAGACGAGCAGGCCAACGCGAACGGTGCCGCTACGACGACATCCTCGCCCGCCGCTGAGACTTCGGCCACGGCATCATCGACGGCGCCCTCGGACACCGTCGAACCCAAGCCCTAGGCTGTGGCCACGGCCGGCCCGCCCCGCGACAAGCGGATGTCGCTGGCTCATCATCTGATCGAGCTTCGCCGGCGTCTGATGATCGCCGCGCTGGCGCTTGTCATCGGCATGGTGGTCGCCTTCTTCATCACCGGTCCGATCATCGAGCTGCTGACCACGCCCATCCGCGACATCGCCCAGGAAGAGGGGCGTGAGTTCGTCCAGCTGAACTTCGACACGATCACCGGCGGGTTCGACATGCGGATGCGGATCGCTTTCGCGATCGGGCTCCTCATCTCGGCGCCGATCTGGATGTGGCAGATCTGGGCGTTCATCATGCCCGGACTCACCCGCAAGGAGGTCCGCTACACCTGGGGGTTCCTCGGAGCCGCGATCCCACTGTTCTTCGCCGGATGCTTCGTCGGGCTCATGATCCTGCCGCACGTCATCGAGCTGATGGCGCAGTTCGTGCCGACCGGGATGGCCCAGTTCTACCGGTACGACTACTACTACGACTTCGTCTTCAAGTTCCTCATCGTCATCGGCGTCGCCTTCGTCCTCCCGGTCTTCCTCGTCGCGCTGAATCTCGCCGGAATCATGTCCGGTCGTGCGATCCTCAAAGGCTGGCGCGTCGCAATCCTCATCGCGACCGCCTTCGCGGCCCTCGCCACCCCCGCAGCGGACATCACCTCCATGCTCCTTCTCGCGGGCATCATGGTTGTCCTCTATTTCCTCGCGGCCGGCCTGTCGGTGCTCTTCGACCGGCGCCGTGCGAAGCGGGAATCGTCGCTGGCACTGGGTGGGGCCCAGGCGTGATCGAGCCGAGTCCGGCCGAGCGGTACTCCCGGGCCCGCGAGGACCGCGCGCATCCCATCACCGCCGACTTCGCGGCATCGCAGCGCTTCGAACTGGATCCCTTCCAGCTGGCCGGATGCCGGTCTCTCGAGGAGGGGCGCAGCGTGCTCGTGGCCGCCCCCACGGGTGCCGGCAAGACGATCGTGGGCGAGTTCGCGATCCACCTGGCGATGCGCGAGCCAGTCGAAGGCGGGCATCCCGCGAAGGCGTTCTACACGACCCCCATGAAGGCACTGTCGAACCAGAAGTTCCGCGAGCTCGTCGAGATCTACGGCGCAGACGATGTGGGTCTCCTCACCGGTGACACGAACATCAACGGCAACGCCCGGGTGGTCGTCATGACGACCGAGGTGCTGCGCAACATGCTCTATGCGGGGTCCTCGGCGCTGCGCGGCCTCCGGTACGTCGTGATGGACGAGGTGCACTACCTCGCCGACCGCTTCCGCGGCGCCGTCTGGGAGGAAGTCATCATCCACCTTCCGTCCGACGTACGCCTCGTGTCGCTCTCTGCCACGGTGTCCAATGCGGAGGAGTTCGGCGATTGGCTGGACACGGTGCGCGGAGACACCGACGTCATCGTCTCGGAGATCCGGCCCGTACCGCTCGAGCAGCATGTGCTGGTGCGAGGCGACATCCTGCCCCTCTTCGACGATCGAGCCGGCATAGCCACGGCCCAGGTCAACCAGGAGCTCATGCGCATCCGCTCGTTCAAGGGTCCGACGTACGAGGGCAATCGGCGGGCGCAGTCGATGAACAGCGCCGCAGCGAGAGGTCATGAGGCTCCTCGTCGACGCCCCGGCAAGGGCGGCACCCGGCCCGTCCGATCGGCGAACGTGCAGCGGATCGAGAGGCTCGACCGTCCGGAGGTCGTGGAGCTGCTCGAGCGGGGAAACCTGCTGCCCGCGATCTTCTTCATCTTCAGCCGCGCGGGGTGCGACGCCGCTGTGCAGCAGGTCCGCAGGTCCGGCATCCGGCTGACCACCCATGAGGAGCGCCTGGAGATCCGGGCGACGGTCGAGGATCGCACCCGCACGCTGCTCGACGAGGACCTCGCGGTGCTCGGGTACTGGGAGTGGCTCGACAACCTCCAGCGCGGCGTCGCGGCGCACCATGCGGGGCTCCTTCCTGCGTTCAAGGAGGTCGTGGAGGACCTCTTCCAGCGGAAGCTCGTGAAGGTCGTCTTCGCCACCGAGACGCTGGCGCTCGGCATCAACATGCCGGCACGCACCGTCGTCCTCGAGAAGCTCGAGAAGTTCAACGGCGAAGCGCGCGTCGCCATCACCTCCGGGGAGTACACCCAGATCACCGGCCGGGCAGGTCGCCGAGGAATCGACGTCGAGGGCCACGCGGTGATCCAGTGGACCGAGGGACTCGATCCGCAGGCGGTCGCCGCACTCGCCTCACGTCGCACCTATCCGCTCAACTCGAGCTTCCGCCCCACCTACAACATGGCGGTCAACCTCATCGATCAGTTCGGCCGGGGGAGGGCGCGCGAGATCCTCGAATCGTCGTTCGCCCAGTTCCAGGCCGACCGTGCGGTGGTGGGCTTGGCCCGGCAGGTGCGCGAGCAGGAGGAGTCGCTGGCGGGGTACGAGCGGGCGATGACCTGCGACCGCGGGGACTTCCCCGAGTACTCCCGGATCCGCCGCGAGCTCAGCGACCTCGAGAAGACCAATCGCAAGGACGCGAACGCATCGCGTGCGACCCGCGACCAGCGGCAGCGCCAGATCGCCTCGCTCCGAAAGAGGATGCAGCGGCATCCGTGTCATCAGTGCCCCGACCGCGAGGACCACGCGCGATGGGCTGAGCGCTACTGGCGCCTCAAGCGCACGGTGGACGGCTTGCGACGCCAGATCGATAACCGCACCGGCACCGTCGCGCGGATCTTCGACCGGGTCGTCGACGTGCTGGGCGAGCTCGACTACGTCGCGGTGGACGACGAGGGCACCACCACCCTCACCGCCGAGGGGCGCACCATGCGTCGCATCTACGGCGAACGGGACCTGCTCGTGGCCGAGTCCCTGCGCACAGGCATCTGGAAGGACCTGGATCCCGCCTCCCTCGCGGCGCTCGCGTCCTGTCTCGTGTACGAGCCGCGTCGTGACGAAGCGGACCCCGGGGAGCACCGACTTCCGCGTGGGCCGTTCCGTGCAGCCCTCGCCGAGACTCAGGATCTCTGGCTGCGTCTCGATGACCTCGAGCGCGACCACAGCCTTCCGGGCACGGAGCCCGTCGCGACAGGCCTCGCCCAGGCGATGCATTCGTGGGCGCGCGGCGCGGCCCTGGACCGTGTGCTGCTCGAAGCCGACATGGCAGCCGGGGATTTCGTTCGCTGGGTGAAGCAGACCATCGATCTGCTCGATCAGCTCTCGCTGGTCGCCGAGCCTGCGGTCGGCACGGTTGCTCGCCGGGCGCTGGACGCCGTGCGGCGGGGCATCGTCTCATACTCGTCGGTCTGACCTTCCCCCGCGCCCCGCGAGGCACGCAGTCCGCCCTGCGGGCTTTAGGCTCGATTCGTGCCCGCCGCTCCCGTTCCTCCCGAGCCCGTGCGCCCGATCCTTCCGCTCTGGGCTGCGGTGGTCGCTTCGGCTGCCGGCGGCCTCGTGCTGACGACGGCGTTCCCTGCGCTGGCATGGTGGCCGGCGGTCTTCGCGGCCGTGCCGCTCGCGCTCGTCGGTCTCGTCGGGCGCCGCAGCTGGTCTGCACTGCTCGTCGGCTTCGCGTTCGGGGCCGCCTTCTTCTTCGTGAACCTGTCGTTCACGGCGCGCTACCTCGGCCCCGTGCCGTGGATCGCGCTGTCCACGCTCGAGGCGGCGCTCACCGCCGTCTTCAGCATTCCCATCGCCCTCGCCTACCGCTGGCTGCCCCGCGTGCTGCCCGACCTGTGGGGGCGTCTGCTCGTGCTCCCGGCGGTCGTGGCGGGGCTGTGGGCGCTTCGCGAAGAGATCCTGGGGACCTTCCCGTATGGGGGCTATCCCTGGGGAAGGCTGGGGGTCACGCAGTCCAGCAGTCCTCTGGCCGACGCGGTGTCGTGGGTCGGCATTTCGGGACTGTCCTTCCTTCTCGTCTTCGTCTGCGCGGCGGCGATGGAGTACGTGCGCGCCCGACGTCTCCGGGACTGGCGAGCGGCTCTGCCCGCCCTGATCGCCGCCCTCGTCCTGGTGGTGACGCCGCAGTTCTCGACGACGGATGCCGGAAGCATCCGAGTCGGCGCCGTCCAGGGAAACGGCCCCGCAGGCTATTTCGACGACCGCGGGCCGAATGACATCCTCCGAGCCCAGTTGGAGGCGACCAAGCCGCTCCTGGACGAAGACATGGACGTGCTTCTCTGGCCGGAGGGCGGAATCGACTCGGATCCCACGACCAACGACGGCACGGCGGCGGTGCTCGACTCGCTCGGCGCGCGCATCGGCGCTCCACTGCTCGTGAGCGCGGTGACGCAGCGAGGCGATGAGTACTTCAACTCGTCGCTGCTGTGGGAGCAGGGCGCCGACAATCCGGTCGACACGTACGACAAGCGGCATCCCGTGCCCTTCGGAGAGTACGTCCCGGACCGGTGGCTCTACCGCAACTTCGCGCCGGACCTGATCGACCTCATCCAGCGCGAATACACGCCGGGGACGTCGTCGCCGATGTTCGACGTGGACGGCGTCGGCGTGGGCCTCGCCATCTGCTTCGACGTGATCTACGACGACGTGATCTGGGAGGGCGCGCGGGAGGGCGCCGAGGTCTACATGTTCCAGACGAACAACGCGGACTTCCGCGGGACCGACGAGAATCTCCAGCAGCTGGCCTTCGCCCGCATGCGGGCGGTCGAGACCGGTCGTTCGGTGGTCAACCTCTCCACGGTCGGAACGAGCCAGGTCATCGCCCCCGACGGGTCGACGATCGACGGGCTTCCTGCTGACGAAGCCGGGCACATGCTGTCCGATGTCCCTCTTCGAACGGGGCTGACGCCCGCCGTCACGCTCGGTCCGTGGATCAAGCTGCTCCTCGCGTGGGGGAGCCTCCTGGCGCTGGCGGTGTTCGGCGCGCTGGTCGCGGTACGCCGGCGTCGGGATGCGGCAGCACACACGAAGACGCCGGCCCCCGAAGGGACCGGCGTCTCAGAGAATGCGTGATGCGCGTCAGGCGCTCATCTTGTCGGCGCTGACTTCTTCGCCCGCACCGCGGCGTCCGCGGATGTAGGCGAGGCGCTCCTCGAGGAGCTCTTCGAGCTCAGGGAGCGTACGCCGCTCGAGCAGCATGTCCCAGTGGGAACGCGGAACCTTGTCGCCACTGTGGTCGACGGTCGCCGTCCCCTCGCCGATGCGCAGGAGCGCTTCGGAGCCGCAGGTGCGGCATTCCCAGGAATCGGGAACCTCTGCGTCGGCCGCGAAGGCCAATGTGGTGTCACGTCCACAAGCCGTGCACGTGTATGTGTGATGTGCGCGTTCATGGAACACGACGCCCTCTTCGCTTTGTAGGCTCTGGGCGCCGAGTCGAATGCCGCGCAGGCTGCGGTCTGCCATTTCGGGTCCTCTCGTCGCTATTCAGGTCTAACGAAGCGACCTGGACATCTCATCCGAAGAACGGCTGTTTGCCAGCCATTCACGGCCAATGCACAGGTGAGACTCCGTCTCGTTGGACGTGGGACTCGAGATCCCGCTAGCGGAGCACGGCGAGAGCGAGATCAGCCCTGTCGGTCACGATGCCGTCCACACCGAGCGCGACGAGGCGGGTCATGTCGGCGGTGTCATTGATGGTCCAGACGTGCACTTCGACGCCCGCGGCGTGCGCGTACTCGATGAAGCGGGGGGTCACGATCCGCAGCCTGCCCTGGCGCTCAGGCACCTGCACAGCGTCGATGTCGCCCAGGACCCGGAGGGCGAGCGGACGCGACCGCACAGAGACGGCACCGAGGAGCCGGGTGATGGTCGCCGTCCCTGCAGAGGTCGCCGGCCGGACGCCTGAGCCGGTGCGGGCGGCCGCCTGGAGGGCCGCTCGGCGTCGATCGTCGGAGAAGCTCGTCAGCAGCACCCGCGCCCCGTGTGGAGCCACCAGGCGCCCGACGGCCTGCGCAGCACCGGCCGCCTTCACGTCGAGGTTGAAGCGCACATCGGGAAACGAGTGCAGCGCCTGCTCGAGCGTGATGAGCCCGCCATGGTCGCGCATGAGCATCTCGAGGTCGCGCAGGATCACCTCGTCGACGCGGCGCGGGTCGCCGGTCACGCGTCGAAGATCCTCATCGTGGAACAGGACGACGACGCCGTCACGCGTCAGGTGGCAGTCCGACTCGACATAGGTGGCGCCGGCAGCGTGAGCCGCCGCGATGGCCGCGAGCGAGTTCTCCGCGATGTGCCGCCGGCCGGCATTTGTCGGGACCAGCCCCCGGTGCGCCAGTACTCGAGGAGTCGCGACGCCGGCGAACCAGGGATGCGTCATGCCGTCGGGGGCAGCTCCGAAGCAGGAGCAGCAGGACCGCCAGAAGCCGCCGGGGCGATCGAACCAGTGGTGTTGTCCGACGTGGGGGAGCCGGCATCCGCTCGCTTCGCCGCGTCGGCGAGGGAGCCCGCGAAGGCGCCGCTCACGCCCTTGAGCGCCTCGGTGAACTCGCTCGGGATGATCCACAGCTTGCTCGAGGGGCTGTCGCTGATCTTCGGGAGCGTCTGCAGGTACTGGTAGGCGAGCAGTTTCGGGTCTGCATTGCCGACGTGGATCGCGCGGAAGACGGTCTCGATCGCCTCCGCCTCACCCTGGGCCCTGAGCACCGCCGCCTGCTTGTCACCCTCGGCCTTGAGGATCTCAGCCTGTCGCTGACCCTCCGCGGTGAGGATCGCGGACTGCTTCGTGCCTTCGGCGGTGAGGATCAGGGCGCGACGGTCGCGCTCGGCGCGCATCTGCTTCTCCATCGAGTCCTGGATGCTGTGCGGCGGGTCGATCGCCTTCAGCTCGACGCGGCCGACCCGTACGCCCCACTTGCCCGTGGCTTCGTCGAGGACGACGCGCAGCTGCCCGTTGATGTTGTCGCGGCTGGTGAGCGCCTCTTCGAGGTTGAGGCTGCCGACCACGTTGCGCAGTGTCGTCGTGGTGAGCTGCTCGACCGCGCCGAGGTAGTTCGCGATCTCGTATGTCGCAGCGCGGGCATCCGTGACCTGGAAGTAGACGACGGTGTCGATCGAGACGACCAGGTTGTCCTCGGTGATCACCGGCTGCGGGGGAAACGAGACCACCTGCTCGCGCATGTCGATCAACGGGCGCAGGCGGTCGATGAACGGGACCAGCAGGTTCAGGCCGGGGGTGAGCGTCTTGTGGTACCGGCCGAGGCGCTCCACCACGCCGGCGCTCGCCTGCGGGATGATGCGCACCGAGCGGACGATGACGACGAAGACGAAGATCAGGACCGCGAGCGCGAGGACCCACCCGATGGCGGCGGGGACGATCTCTTCGGGGGTCATGCAGTCTCCTCTGAAGCGGGCCTGACGTAGGCGGTCGCGCCGTCGATGCGACTGACGCGGACAGGGACTCCTGGTTCGATGGCACCGGATGCTTCGGCCCGAGCGGTCCAGATGTCGCCGTTCGCGAGCTTCACCTGACCGGCTTCGGTCGAGACGGTGGACAGGACGCGCCCGGACAGGCCGACGAGGGCGGCCATGTTGCTGGGCGTGGGGTCTTCCCCGCGGTGCAGCCGGCGCAGCAAGGGCGGCCGGAGGACCAGCACGAGCACCGCCGCCACGACCGCGGCGATCACGACCTGAAGCCAGAGCGGGGCGCCGAGGAGTCCTGACGCCAGGCCTGCCACACTGCCGATGCTCAGCATCAGGAAGGTGAAGTCGAGGGTCAGCATCTCGACCACGAGGAATACGAGGATCAGCACCAGCCAGCCGATCCATGCCCAATCTTCGAGCGTCTGGATGAACTCCACGGTGTGCCTCCTTGCTCGAACCTATCACGCGTGCACCCGCCTGGATCGGGTACGCGACGGGGGCGATTGGTAGGGTCGATGACGTGCCGCGCGCCTTCGCGCGGCGGCCGCGGCATCCGCTGATCGGCACCATCGCAACCCTTTGGGAAACCACGTGTCCGAACCCCTCACGCCCCTTTCTCCCGGCACGCTCGTCGGCAAGACCTCCCTCGTCACCGGCTCGTCGCGCGGCATCGGCGCCGACACCGTGCGCTACCTCGCGCAGGCGGGTGCGAACGTCGTCATCAACTACCGCAATAAGGCTCCCCGTGCCGAGAAGCTCGCCACCGAGCTGCGCGGACTGGGTGTCGAGGCGCTGGTCGTGGGCGCGGACCTCACGGACGCAGAGTCGGTGGAGGCGATGTTCGACGAGGTGAAGCGGGCGTTCGGCCGGCTGGACGTGCTCGTCCTGAACGCGTCCGGCGGCATGGAGTCCGGCATGGCTGAGGACTACGCGCTGCAGCTCAACCGCGACGCCCAGGTGCGGGTCCTCGAGACGGCGCTTCCCCTGCTCGGAGAAGGATCGCGGGTCGTCTTCGTGACGAGCCACCAGGCCCACTTCATCCGCACGACGCCGACGATGCCCGAGTATGTGCCCGTGGCGCTGTCGAAGCGCGCCGGCGAGGACGCTCTGCGCGAGCGCATCCCGGAGCTCACCGAGCGCGGCATCGAGTTCGTCGTGGTCTCGGGCGACATGATCGAGGGCACCATCACGGCCACGCTGCTCGAGCGCGCGAATCCGGGCGCCCTCGCCTCCCGACGTGAGGACGCGGGGAAGCTCTACAACGTCTCGGAGTTCGCTGCCGAGGTCGCCCTCGCCGCGGTCGAGCCGATCCCCGCTGACAACACCCGCCTCGTCGGCGACACGGGGTCGTTCGGCGGCGAGTGACCGGCTCCACGACCAAGAGGAACGGCCCCGGGTGCGAACCCGGGGCCGTTCCTCTTCACGCATCGATCAGAAGTCGCGTCCCGAGAACTTGAAGGCGCGGACGATCTGGATGATACCCAGCACGATGAGCAGGATGCCCAGCAGCCACCACAGGACCACGGCGCCGAGGAGCGGGGTGACCACGAGGTAGACACCGGCGATGATGCTGATGATCGCGAAGAAGATCGTCCAGCCCTTCGACGCGGCGTCGCCGAGCGTCGAGAGCGAGACGATGCCCTCGACGATCCAGAGGATACCGACGAGGATGCCGACGAAGACCGCCAGCCAGGCGGTCGCCTGCTGGAGGTTGAACAGCGCGACGATGCCACCCGCGATGAAGATGAGGCCGAGGACGATGTGGCCGAGACGCGCCCAGCCGCCCTTCGCCTTGGAGAAGATGCCGAGGCCCGCGTAGACCAGACCGCCGACGATCGCGTAGATGGCGATGACGATGGTGACGAATGCGGCGGAGCCCTGCGGCTGCCAGAGGATGAGGAGACCGGCGAGGATGGAGAGGACGCCGCCCACGCCGAAGGCGGTGCGTACGCCGTTGATGGCCGATTTCTCGGCAGCTGATCCGGACATGAGAGCCCTTTCTGAGTGTTTCCTGGGAAGGTCCCGCCTAGCCTAACGCGCTGGAGCATCGTCGCCTTGCAATGCGACGGTGCGTCCGCCCCCTTGTGTCGCTCAGCGTCGCGCGGCTGTCAGCCGAGGACCAGCGTCGCCAGCAGCAGGATGGGCACGCAGCCGATCGTGGTGAGGAAGACGGTGTCTCGCGAGATCGTCTCGCCCACGCCGTATCGCTGCGAGTAGTTGAAGACGTTCTGGGCCGTCGGCAGCGCTGCGAGTACGACGACGACCAGCACGTCGTGGGGCGGCAGCCCGAACACGAACTCTGCGACCGCCCAGGCGACGAGCGGCATGACCACCAGCTTCAGCACTGTCGCCAGTGTGATGTCGCGTCGCCGCCCCGACGATCCGAGCACCCGCTGCCCGTGCAGCGAGATGCCGTACGAGATCAGCAGGACGGGAACGCAGGCGTTGGCGATGAGCTGCGCCGGCTGGAGCACGACGGGCGGCAGTTCGATCCCCGACACCGAGACGATCGTGCCGAGCACCGATCCGACGACGATCGGATTCGTCAGCGTCCGCCCGAGGGCTCGCCAGATCGACGTCTTGCCCGCGGTGATCGCCTCGAGGATCGTCATCGAGATGGGCGTGAACACGAGCAGCTGCATGAGGATCACGGGCGCCGGGTAAGCGGCCGACCCGAGCAGGTAGAGCGACAGTGGGATGCCGATGTTGTTGGAGTTGACCTGACCTGCCGAGAGCGCTCCGATGACAATGTCGCCGACCGGCCGCTTCCAGACGAACCGTGCCACCAGTGCGAAGACGGCGATGACCGATACCGCGGCGATCGCCGAGACCGGCAGCATCGCGGAGAAGAGCATCCGCACATCCGCCTGCCCCAGAACGACGAAGAGCAGGAAGGGTGAGAGCACGAAGAACGTCAGGCGCGCCAGCACAGGCCGCGCGTGCTCACCCAGCAGATCGGTGCGCCCGATGATCCAGCCGAGCAGGATGGCCACCCCGACGACCGCGAACCCGGTGAGCGCCTCGATCATGCGCGAGACGGGCTGCCGTGGTGCGGGGTCACCATCCCAGGCTATCGGCGGTGGCCTGCCCGAACGGCGATCCCCGAGGCCAGAGGTCGCGCAGGGGGAGCGGCATCGCTAGCCTGGGGGCGTCGGCGGGATGTCGCCCGCTCGGGTGCGAGGAGCGTTCATGGCAGTGTTCTCCCGCGGTTTCGGCGCTCGGCGTCGCGAGTCAGACGCGCGCCTTCCGCCAGGACAGTACCTGACCGAGGACTTCCCCGTGCTGTCGGCCGGCCCCACTCCCGCAATCGAGCCGGGGGAGTGGCGGTTCACGATCCGATCCGGCGAAGGCGTGGACCGGTCGTGGACGTGGGAGGAATTCATGGCGCTTCCGCAGGAGGAGGTCGCCACCGACATCCACTGTGTGACGCGGTGGACGAAGCTCGGCACCTCGTGGCGCGGTGTGTCGCTCGACACCCTTTTCGAGGGCATCGACCCGAGCGTCGAGTACGCGATGGCGCACTCCTACGGCGGCTACACCACCAACATCCCGCTCGAAGATCTGCTCGGCGGAAAGGCATGGGTGGCCTTCGAGTTCGACGGCGAGCCGCTCGACCCCGAGCACGGTGGTCCCGCCCGTCTGCTGGTGCCCCACCTCTATTTCTGGAAGAGCGCGAAATGGGTCAGGGCACTCGTCCTCCACGAGCACGACGATCCCGGGTTCTGGGAGCAGAACGGCTATCACCTGCACGGAGATCCATGGACCGAGGAGCGCTACTGGTGACGACGCAGGCCTCCAGCCGCGTCGTCTGGCGAGACGCCCAGGTCGTCGAAGCGATCGCGGCGACTCCGAGGTCTCGCATCCTCCGGCTTTCGGCACCGGGTTGGCCCGGCAGTCTGCCGGGGCAGCACGTCGACGTGCGCCTCACGGCGGAAGACGGCTATCAGGCCGTCCGCTCGTATTCGATCGGCCTCGCAGGAGAGGGCGACACGATCGAGCTCGGCGTCGACGAGGTGCCGGATGGCGAGGTCTCGCCCTACCTGGTGCATGACGTCGCGCCTGGTGACGCGCTGGAGGTGCTCGGCCCGCTCGGCGGATACTTCGTGTGGCGCCAGGACGATCCCTCACCGGTTCAGCTCATCGCCGGAGGCTCGGGCGTCGTGCCGCTCCGTGCGATGGCGCGGGCGCGGGTCGACGCGGCGACATCTCAGCCGTTCCGCCTGCTGATCTCCGTGAAGACGGCCGAAGACGCGATATATCGCGATGAGTTGGAAGAACTCACCGCGGACGGGGGAGTCGCCGTGACCTGGGCGTTCACCCGATCGGCCCCGAATGGCTGGTCGGGCCAGGTCGGCAGGGTCACCGCAGAGATACTGGATGCCGCCGTGCTGCCGGTCGCCGATGACCCGACCGTCTTTGTGTGCGGGCCGACGAGGTTTGTGGAGTTCGTCACGGATCTTCTCGTCGCACGCGGCCATCCGACCGGCCGGATCAAGACCGAGCGATTCGGAGGCGCCTGATGCGCGCGCATGTCGAGCACGTCGATGGGAACGCCCTGGCGGGGATCCTCGCCGAGTTCATGAGCACGGATGCCGCGACGCTGCGCATCACGTGCCGGCACTGCGGTCAGCACGGCGACCTGGCAGAGGTCGCCGTCGAGCGGGACGATGCCGGATCCATCCTGCGCTGCCGAGGCTGCGAGCGGACGCTCCTGGTGATCCTGCGGGATGCATCAGGCGGCATTCGTCTGCGGTTCGAGGGAACAGCCGAGATCTCGTCCCGCTGAGCGCATGGCTAATCGCCGATAATGCACATTATGTCAACTCGCCTTTCTGCCTCCGCCCCCGACAAGCGCCTGTGGCGATGGAATCGGCAGGCGTAGCGTAAGCATCACGGGTGTCACGAGGAGTCGAAATGCCTGACGAGAGCACACGTCCGATGGGTCCGTGGGGAAAGTTCGTGGCGCTCTTCCTCGGGGTTCCGCCGCTTGCCGTCTACGCCGCCGAAATGGACGACGACGAGGATGACGAATCACGCCCCACCGAGCAGCCATCGACGCAATGATCTGATGGTGTGGCCGCGGCGCGCTGACATACACGAAGGCCGGCGCAGCGCGGTCTGGAAGCCGCTGCGCCGACCTTCGACGTGAGGAGTCCTGGCGTCAGAGCCCGGCGGTGTCGTCCGGCGTGACGGTGGACTGGCGGGTCACGCGCTCGTTGCCCGTCGGGTCCACCGCTGTGCGGGTGACCGTGTCCGAGCGGCGGCGGCGGGCCAGCAGCACGATTCCGATGATGGTGATGATCACGCCGGCGCCCATCAGGATGTACCCGACGAGAGCGAGGTTCACCCAGTCCAGCTGCACGTTCAGCGCGAACGCCAGGATGGCGCCGACAACTATGAGGAGTATTCCGCCACCGATGCTCATGCGAGGTTCCTTTCCGGATGCGTCGGGTGAGGCATCCCGTCTTCGCATGCTGTCAGATCACCGCGAAGCGCAGGGAGGGGTTGACAACCGGCCGGAAGGTGCAGTCACGCGCTCTGCATCCGAGCAAGCTCACGCTCCATGTCATCGACGAACGCGTTGTAGCCCGCGATCGTCGCGGCCACCTGCTCGTCGCCGAAGTCCGAGCGGTCCTGGCTGATCGTCAGGCGCGTTCCGGTGGCGATCTCTTCCAGGTCGAAGAGCACCGGCAGTCCGGCGTACTCCCCCGGGTTGTCACTGAGCGTCATCGCAAGCCGGGCCGGCGGGTCGACCTCGACGTACTCCCCGCCCCAGTTGATCTTGTTGCCGTCCGGCAGCACCATGACCGCGCGGAACTCGCCGCCCGGCCGGACGTCCATCGAGAGCGTGTCGCTCGGCACGTCGATCGCCGCGGTGCCGAACCAGACGGCGAAGTGCTCGGGCTTGGTGATGGCGTCGAAGACGAGCTCGCGCGGCGCGGCCAGATCGCGGGTGATGGTGAAGTAGTCAGTCATGGGAGTGCTCCTTGTCGTTGGTCATGCCGGTCTTGTCGGTGGGGGTGGTCAGCTGCTGCAGGACGCCGAGGTACGAACTGAGCGAGTCGAGTGAGTCGTTCCAGAAGCGCGCATAGTCATTGATCCATCGGGATGCCGCGGCCAGCGGCTGCGCCTCGAGCCGCGCCGGACGGTACTGCGCCTCGCGCCCGCGTGTCACCAGTCCCGCCGCCTCCAGCACCCTCAGATGCTTGGACACCGCGGCGAACGACATGTCGAAGGGAGCTGCCAGCTCTCCCACGCTCGCTTCGCCGGCCGCGAGGCGCGCCAGGATCTCGCGCCGGGTCGGATCCGCGAGTGCAGCGAAAGTGCGGTTGAGCCGCTCCTCGCTCTGCACGTCCATCTGGATCCCTTCGTATTCAACCAATCGGTACTATACCGTTTGGTTGAATGCTACGTCAAGATGTCGGATGCCGCGCCTATCGTGAAGGCATGCCTCGAGTCATCTACAACACCGCGACCACTCTCGACGGGTACATCGCAGACGATGTCGACTCGCTGTCGTGGCTCTTCGTCGTGCCGGGAGCGGACGCTGCTGAGAGCGACTTCAGCGGCTTCATGGACACGATCGGCGCCCTCATCATGGGCTCGACGACATACGAATGGCTGCTGCGGCACGAGAATATGCTGGCGCACCCCGAGAAGTGGCCGTACGGGGATCGACTCGCCGTGGTGCTCAGCACTCGCGATCTTCCGCCCATTCCCACCGCGCGGCTGCGATTCCATTCGGGGGCGATCACCGAGATCTGGGACGCGCTTCGCGATGCAGCGGGTGAACGGGACGTCTGGGTGGTGGGTGGCGGAGACGTCGTCGGCCAGTTCGCCGATGCCGGGCTGCTCGACGAGGTGCGGGTCTCGGTCGCGCCGGTCACGCTCGGATCGGGGAGGCCGCTCCTCCCCCGCCGCCTCGAGTCCGATCGTCTCAGGCTCGAATCCGTGCGGCAGGCGGGACAGTTCGCCGAGCTCGTCTACTCAGTCACCGGCCGCGCGGAGGAATGAGTTGCGGAGGCATCACTCGTGTGAGGGGTCGATCGTCGTCCACGCTGCGAACTTCGGCTCTCGGTTGTCACCGGACGAGGTCCCGTTCAATCGCCGGCGCACCCACGGGCCCACATGCTCGCGGTAGTAGGCGGTCGTCGCCACGGGCGCTCGCTCGGGCAGGGCGGGCAGGGACCACCAGGAGGGATCGGGCTCGAAGCCGAGCGACGTGAGCACACGGGCCGCGACACGATGATGCCCGCGAGCGTTCATGTGCAGGCGATCGTCCGACCAGTACCCGGGGCTCGAAAGCTCCCGGTCGGGCCAGTTGAATGCGCGCACGATGTCGGGCCGGTCCGTGAGGTGGGCCGCCACCGCTGCGGAGAGAACATCGCCGCGACGCTGGAAGACGCGACCGAGCGGCAGCTGCGGAGAGGGGTTGGCACCCGACAGCAGGATGAGCGTCACACCCTCTTCGTCGCACCGCCGCATCACCTGGTCGAATGCTCCGACGATCCGCGCCACTGAAGCGCGCGGGCGGAGCATATCGTTGCCGCCGCCGTTGAATGACAGGTGCGTGGGCTTCAGCGCGAGCGCGGGTTCGAGCTGCTGCTCGATGATCGGGCTCACCAGCTTGCCGCGAATGGCGAGGTTGGCGTAATCGACGGGCGCGCCTGTCGCATCCGCCCATCCGCGAGCCACGAGATCGGCCCATCCGCGCACGTGGCCGTCGGGGAGCTCGTCGCCGACGCCCTCGGTGAAGGAGTCGCCGATCGCGACGAATCGAACCGATGCCATCCCGACAGCCTATGCGTCGACCGCCGGCCGACGGAGCGGTCCGCCCTCCGGCGACCCGCGCACGATGCTACGCAAGGAGTTCGCGGACCAGCGGCTGCACCTTCGTGCCGTAGAGCTCGATCGAGCGCATCATCTTGTCGTGCGGCAGCGTGCCGGTCGAGAACTTCATATCGAACCGGTCGAGGTCGAGCGCCCGAACGGTGTCGGCGATCTTGCGTGCCACCGTCTCGGGCGAGCCCACGTAGAGCGCACCGTCGGGGCCCACATCGTGCTGGAAGCGCAGCCGGTTGTAGGCCGGCCATCCGCGCTCGCGCCCGATCGTGTTGTTCATCGACTCGAAGCCCTCGTACGCCTCATCCCACGCCTGCTGATCGGTCTCGGCGACGTGGCCCGGCGAGTGGACTCCGATCGGAAGCGATGCACGTCCGAAGGAGTCCAGTGATCGCCGATAGAGGTCGACGAACATCCGGAAGCGATGAGACGGCCCGCCGATGATCGCCAGCATCAGGCCGTACCCGTATCGCGCCGCTCGGACGACGGACTCCGGCGTCCCGCCTACACCCACCCAGGCCTTGATGCCCTGCTCCGTCTTGGGGAAGACATCGGCGTTCTCGAGCGACGCGCGGGTGGAGCCCGACCACGTGACGGGCTTCTCCAGCAGCAGCTGCGAGAAGAGGTCGAGCTTCTCCTCGAAGAGCCGCTCATAGTCGCGCAGGTCGTAGCCGAAGAGCGGGAAGGACTCGATGAACGAGCCCCGCCCGAGGATCACCTCCGCGCGACCGTTCGAGACGGCGTCCAGCGTGGCGAATCGCTCGTAGACGCGCACGGGATCGTCGCTCGAGAGCACCGTCACCGCTGTGCCCAGATGGATCTGCTTCGTGAGCCCCGCGGCTGCGGCGAGGACGATTTCGGGGCTCGACACGGCGAACTCCGGTCGGTGGTGCTCCCCCACTCCGAAGAACGAGAGCCCCACCTCATCGGCCAGCACAGCCTGATCCACGACATTGCGGATGGTCGCCGCGTCGCTCAGAAACTCACCGGCGTCGTCCCGGGTGACGTCTCCGAAGGTGTCCAAACCCAGTTCGAGCTGTGCAGGGTCGCTGATCGCCATGACACATCCTTTCATTCATCTGCATAGAACCTCGGTTGCAGCCGTGCCATTCCCGACCCATCGTCAGTCGCCTGGAGGCACGCGCGGCAAGAGCCGCGCCTAGGGTGAGAGCGTGGCCATCTTCGCGGATCGGACGCACGCAGGGCGAGAGCTCGCTGGTGAACTCGCGCACCTGCGTGGCATCGATGCTGTTGTCCTCGGCATTCCTCGAGGCGGCGTGGTCGTCGCCGCCCCGGTGGCGCGAGCCCTCATGCTTCCCCTGGGGGTCGCCGTGGTCCGCAAGCTCGGCGCCCCGCAGCATGACGAGTTCGCCCTGGGAGCGATCGCGGACGGCGTCCGGATCGTGGACCCGGTGTCGCTGCACGACGCGAAGGTCACACCCGTACAGCTGGCGGCAGTCGAGCAGCGCGAACGTGCTGAGCTCGCCAGACGCAGGACGTCGTTCGAGCTGACGGCACTCGACGTCAGCGGTCGCACGGCCATCATCATCGACGACGGTGTCGCGACGGGGTCGACAGCCAGGGCGGCCTGTCTGGCGCAACGCGCCCACGGAGCCGCTCGGATCGTCGTCGCCGTCCCCGTGGCACCCCATTCATGGCGTCCCGACTCGCTCGAGGTGGACGAGTACATCTGCCTGCACCGCGAGGTGGACTTCTGGGCTGTCGGTCAGTACTACGAGGATTTCACCCAGACGACCGATGATGAGGTCACGCGCCTGCTCTCGGACAGCCCCGAGGATCACTGAGGGATCAGCCGACCAGGGCCGTTCGCAGCGTGTCGAGTCCCACGCCTCCGATCGCCAGCGCACGTTTGTGGAACGCCTTGATCGAGAAGTCCGCACCTTGCCTGTCGGCCACCTCGTCGCGCAGCTGCTCCCAGATGCGCTGACCGACTTTGTAGGCGGGGGCCTGCCCCGGCCACCCGGCATATCGGTTCACCTCGAAGCGGATGAACTCATCGGGCATGTTCACGTTGTGGCGCATGAACTCCAGCGCATAGTCGAAGTCCCATACTCCCCCACCGCTTGCTGCGGCACCCGACGAGGCGTCGAGCCTCGGCTTCGAGAGGTGGAGGCCGATGTCGAGCACGACTCTGGCCGCGCGCATGCGCTGACCGTCCAGCATCCCCAGCCGATCGGCGGGATCGTCCAGGTAGCCGAGCTGCTCCATGAGACGTTCGGCGTAGAGGGCCCAGCCCTCGGCGTGCCCTGACCCGCCTGCGAGCAGCCGGCGCCACGAGTTCAGCTCGGCGCGGTTGTACACCGCCTGAGCGATCTGGAGGTGGTGACCGGGCACGCCCTCGTGATACACGGTGGTGAGCTCGCGCCACGTGTCGAACTCGTCGACGCCTTCGGGCACAGACCACCACATCCGGCCCGGCCGCGAGAAGTCGTCGGTGGGGCCGGTGTAGTAGATCCCGCCCTCATTCGTCGGCGCGATCATGCACTCGAGCGTCCGGATCGGCTCCGGGATGTCGAAGTGGGTGCGACCGAGCTCCTCCACCGCCTTGTCACTCGTCTCCTGCATCCATCGCTGCAGCGCCTCGGTGCCCTTGAGCTTGCGCGCGGGATCCTGCTCGAGGAACGCCACCGCTTCCTCGACGCCGGCGCCGGGCTTGATCTCGCGCGCGATCGACTCCTGCTCGGCGACCATCCGCGAGAGCTCTTCGATGCCCCACTCGTACGTCTCATCGAGGTCGATCGTCGCCCCGAGGAAGCGCCGGGATTGCAGCGCATACAGTTCGCGACCCACGGCATCCTGTTCGCCGGCTGCCGGCGCCAGTTCGGACGCGAGGAATGTCGCCAGTGCGTCATACGCCACCCGCGCGGCGTTGACACCATCGGCGATGTCACGGGCGAGGGATGCCGGCAGCTGGCCGTCTTCCGGTCCCGCGTCCGCGGCGAACGAAGCGAAGAAGCCGGAGTCGCTCGTGTACCGACCGATCTGGGTGACGACCTCGGACACCTGACGGCGGGCGGGCACCACCCCCTGCCCGATGCCCTGGCGGAGGGTCGCCGTATAGCCCTCGATGGCGGCCGGAAGCGCCTTCAAGCGGGCGGAGACGACCGACCAGTCGTCCACCGTTGCCGTCGGCATGAGATCGAACACCGCACGGATGTCCTGCGCGGGCGAGGCGATCACGTTGAGGTCGCGCAGGTGCCAGTTCGCCTCGTGAAGCTCGAGATCGAGGCGGAGTTCGCGCGAGAGGTCCTCCTTCGTGACCTCGTCCACGGCGTCGGCCGGCGCTGCCGCGTCGAGCTCAGCCAGTGTCGAGCGCCTCGCCTCAGCGAGGCGCTCCTGCCCCTCAGGCGAGAAGTCGGCGTACCGGGCGTTGTGCTCGTTCCTGCCGATGTAGGTCGCGAGCGAGGGATCCAGCTCTGCGAGCGTGTCGACCCAGGCATCGGCGATCCGGTCGATCGGCGTGGAGTTGCGGGGAGCAGCAGTCATGATCTCGAGCCTATGACGAGACGGGGTTCCGGCGAATGGCTGAGCGCCGCACTGATCGACGGGGTCGATCAGTGCGCTGCTTCGTTCCAGTCCGCGCCTCGACCGATCTGCACGTCGAGGGGCACGGTCAGCCGGGCGGCATCGCCCATGCGGGTGCGGACCACGCGCTCCGCGGCATCCCACTCCCCCTCGGCGACCTCGACGACCAGTTCGTCGTGGATCTGCATCAGCACGCGCGAGCGCAGCCCTTCGGCGAGAAGGTCGTCGTGGATGTGGAAGAGGGCGATCTTCATGATGTCGGCGGCACTGCCCTGAATGGGCGCGTTGAGAGCGGCGCGCTCGGCGTTCTCGCGGAGCACCCGGTTGGGGCTCGCGAGGTCGGGGAAAGGCCGCCGACGGCCGAAGATCGTCTCGGTGTACCCATCGATGCGAGCCTGCTCCACCGAGGAGCGGAGGTAGTCGCGCACCGCCCCGAACCGGGCGAAGTACTCCATCATGAGCTGCTTCGCCTCGGACTGCTCGATGCGCAGCTGCTTGGAGAGCCCGAAGGCCGAGAGCCCGTAGACGAGTCCGTACGACATCGCCTTGACCTTCGTGCGCATGGGAGCGGTGACGTCCTCGGGGGCCACGCCGAACACGCGCGCGCCCACGAAGCGGTGCAGGTCCTCGCCCGAGTTGAACGCCTCGATGAGCCCCGGATCCTCGGACAGATGCGCCATGATGCGCATCTCGATCTGCGAGTAGTCGGCGGTGAGAAGCGTCTCGTAGCCCTCGCCCACCTCGAACGCCGAGCGGATGCGCCGGCTCTCTTCGGTGCGGACCGGGATGTTCTGCAGGTTCGGGTCGGTGCTCGACAGGCGGCCAGTCTGGCTGCCGGTCTGCAGGTATGTCGTGCGGACGCGGTGATCAGGCGCGATCGCCACGTCGAGGGACTCGATGATCTGACGCAGCTTGGTCGCCTCGCGGTGCTGCAGGAGCAGGTCGAGGAACGGGTGCGGGTGGGACTCCTGCAGATCGGCGAGCACAGCGGCGTCCGTCGAGTAGCCGGTCTTCGTCTTGCGCGTCTTCGGCAGCTGGAGCTCCTCGAAGAGCACCTCCTGCAGCTGCTTGGGTGAGCCCAGGTTGACCTCGTGGCCGATCGCCGCAAAGGCGCTCTGCGCGATCGCGTCGGCTCGCTCGCCGAGCTCGGCAGAGAAGTCCGACAGTTTGGCGTGCGAGACGGCGACGCCCGCCAGTTCCATGGCGGCGAGTGTCTGCAGGGTAGGCAGCTCCATGTCTGTCAGCACCGCGGCCACGGATGCGGGCAGCTCGGCGCGGAGGGCCTGCGCGACGCGGAGAGAGAACCACGAGAGCTGGCCGGGTGTCGCCCCCTCGGTTTCGGGCACCAGCTGGCTGGGGTCGGCTTCAGGCAGCTTCTCATCGAGGTAGCGCTCGACGAGGTCGGCGAGCGACTTGTCGGGAAAGCTCGGGCGGAGCAGCCAGCCGGCGAGCAGCACATCGAACGACAGCCCGCCGAGGCGCAGCCCCGCCCGATGGAGCGCCTTGACCTGCGGTTTGGCGTCGGTGAAGACCTTCGGCGCATCGGAGGCGAGCCAGTCGGTCAGGGCGGTTGAGACCTCGGTCGTCCAATCGGCCTCGGCGGCGGCATCCGTCGTCGCGAAGCCGACGCGGCGCGGAAGGCCGCCCTCGAGGACGAGTGTCACGGCGACGTCGCCCTTCGCGGCATCCAGCCAGGCGAGCAGGTCTGCCGGGCCAGGCTGGACGGCGACCGGCATCGGGACCGCGGCTGCGGAGGTGACGGCGGCCATCTGCTGCTCGATCCCCGCGAGCTCGGCGACCCGAGGGATCAGCGTCTTGAACTCCAGACGCGCGAAGATGTCGCGCACGGCCTGGGCATCCATCGGCTGAACCTCGAGGTCATGGGGACCTACCGGCAGCTCGACGTCGGTCAGCAGGCGGTTGAGCGATCGGTTGCGCCGCACCGATTCGAGGTGCTCGCGCAAGTTCGCGCCCACCACGCCGGTGACTTTGTCGGCATTGTCGAGGAGGGCGTCAAGGGTGCCGTACTGGGTCAGCCACTTCACGGCGGTCTTCTCGCCCACCTTGGGCACGCCGGGGAGGTTGTCGCTCGTCTCGCCGACGAGCGCCGCAATGTCGGGGTACTGCTCGGGGGGAACGCCGTAGCGGTCGATCACGGCCTGGCGGTCGTAGCGCTTCAGCTGCGAGACGCCCTGCACGTTGGGGTAGAGCAGCGTCGTGCGGTCATCGACGAGCTGGATCGTGTCGCGGTCGCCCGAGCACACCAGCACGGTGAATCCCTCGGCTGCACCCTGGGTGGCGAGTGTCGCGAGGATGTCGTCGGCCTCGAAGTCCTCCTTCTGGAGAACCGTGATGCTCATCGCCGCCAGGCAGTCCTGGAGAAGCGGGATCTGCCCCTTGAACTCGCTCGGAGTCTCGGACCGCGTGGCCTTGTATTCGGGATACTCGCGGGTGCGGAAAGACTGCCTCGACGTGTCGAACGCAACCGCCAGGTGAGTGGGCTGCTCAGCCTTGATCAGGTTGATGAGCATCGCGAGGAATCCGTAGATGCCGTTCGTGTACTGCCCGTCCTTGGTCGAGAAGTTGTCGACGGGGAGGGCGTAGAACGCGCGATAGGCCAGCGAATGGCCGTCCACGACGAGGAGGGTAGGCTTTGCGGAGTCCGTCACCGTGTCAGCCTAGTCGGGGCCTACGACAGCCCCGGACGCCGCCCGAGAGCGGCGGCGGCAGGCGATCCCCACTCCCCGAGGAGACCGATGTCCGACGACGCATCCGCCCCTGATGGCCTTTCCTGGGCCCGATCTCGAGGCATCGGCGCGCTTGCCGAGAAGATGGGGTTCGAATGGGTCGAATTCACGCCTGAGCGAGCTGCCGGCACCATGCCGGTCGAAGGCAACACCCAGCCCGTCGGCCTCTTCCACGGCGGCGCCTATGTCGTGCTGGGCGAGTCGCTCGGCTCGATGCACGCGAACTACCACGCAGGCCCCGGCCGTCTGGCGGTGGGCGTCGACATCAACGCAACCCACACGCGCTCTGCGACCTCCGGCCTCGTCACCGGCGTGTGCACGCCCATTCACCTGGGGCGCAGCCTCACGGTGCATGAGATCGTCGTGAGCGACGATCAGGGCCGGCGGTGCTCGACGATCCGGATCACCAACATGATCCGGGATCTGTCCTGACTTCCGACGTCGCCGCCCGCCACGCGCCGCCCGCGACGCGCCCCGCCGACTGCGCCGAGGCAGGGCGACTCGCCGAGACAGGGCCGCACGACGCGCTGTCTCGGCGACAATCCCTGTCTCGGGGCCGTACATGATGACGTAGGGCGTGAGCCCGCCCGCGACGTCGAGGTCACGCGCGAGGGGAAATGACGGATGCCGCAGCCAGAGGCTGCGGCATCCGTTCGAAGTCTTCGGGTCAGCCCTTTTTGGGAGCGAGCTGCTCGATGATGGCCTTCGCGACATCCTGCATCGTCAGTCGGCGATCCATCGAGGCCTTCTGGATCCAGCGGAAGGCCTCGGGCTCGGACAGGCCCATCTTCTCGTTGAGAAGCCCCTTGGCGCGGTCGACGAGCTTGCGGGTCTCGAAGCGCTCCACCATGTCGGCGACCTCAGCCTCGAGCGTGATGATCTGCTCGTAGCGGGCCAGTGCGATCTCGATCGCGGGGAGGAGGTCGTTCGGGGTGAACGGCTTCACCACGTAGGCGAGGGCGCCTGCCTCGCTCGCACGCTCGACGAGCTCCTTCTGGCTGAACGCCGTGAGCAGGACGACCGGCGCGATGTGGTTCTTGCTGAGCTTCTCAGCGGCGCTGATGCCGTCGAGCTGCGGCATCTTGACATCCATGATGACGAGGTCGGGACGCAGCTCGGTCGCGAGTTGCACGGCCGTCTCGCCGTCGCCTGCTTCGCCGACCACGTCGAACCCGTTGTCTCGGAGGATTTCAACGATGTCGAGGCGGATCAGCGACTCATCCTCCGCGACGACGACGCGGCGGGGAGTGGATGCCGAAGTGGCCTGTTCTTGCTCAGTCACCTTTGAATCCTAGGGTATCTTCAAACGCGGCCGTGCCCGCTGGTGTGGCGGAACGGAGCAGAGACGCGCCGGCGTCGCAGTCGATACGGCTGCGGTATCGTCGATTTCAGGTGCGCCGGTGTGGCGGAATGGCAGACGCGACCGACTCAAAATCGGTTGCCCGTGAGGGCATGTGGGCGGGCCCACGCGGCCAGAGGCTCCGCGCGGTGCGAAGCGCCGCGTGGAGAGGCCGCGGGGACGAGTCCCACCACCATCGACGGAGACGCGCCAGCGTCGCAGTCGATACGGCTGCGGTATCGTCGATTTCAGGTGCGCCGGTGTGGCGGAATGGCAGACGCGACCGACTCAAAATCGGTTGCCCGTGAGGGCATGTGGGTTCGAGTCCCACCACCGGTACGAAAAGAAGAGCGGATGCCTCGGTGGAGGCATCCGCTCTTCTTCTGTTCGTACCGGCTATGCGCCGAAGTACTGGTTTCCGAGCGCCTTGCTCTTGAGCGCTTCGAACTCACCCTGCGAGATGGTGCCGGCGTCGAGCAGCGCCTTCGCGCGAGCGATGTCTTCGGCCGGGCTCACTGAGGCCGACGGGCGGTAGGCGTCGTTCTCGCCGACCATCGCCCGCGTCTGGTACTCGCGCTCGGCGATCCCCTTGCCCCTCGCGATGATGTACACGATGCCCGTGAGGAACGGCACGAAGACGAGGGCGATGATCCACAGCGCCTTGAGCCAGCCGTTGAGGCTGTCATCGCGGAAGAGATCCCGGATGACGAAAATGATGACGTAGAGGTAGGCGATGAAGTAGAACGCCCAGAGCAACCACCAGAAGAACAAGATCAGCACCTTTCGATAGCAACAAGATCGCCCTCAGCCTAGCGATTGCCAGGCTGAGGGCGATTTCGACTCCCCCGCGGGGGGTGACCATTGTCTACTGACGATAGATCGGCGCTGCGCCGTGCACGGCGTCGCCCACCTTGTGGACGCGGATGTCGTTCGTCGACCCGATGATTCCGGGAGGGGATCCCGAGATCACGACGACCTTGTCGCCGACCTTCGCGAGGTCGTGTGCGAGCAGGTAGTCATCGACCTGGATGAACATCTTGTCGGTGTGTGCGACGTGCTCGACAAGCGTGGACTGCACACCCCAGGTGAGCGACATGCGGCGACGGATCGCCGGCTCGGGGGTGAAGGCCAGCATCGGGATCTTCGAGCGGATGCGCGACATCCGGCGTGCGGTGTCACCGGACTCGGTGAAGATGCACAGGAACTTGGCATCCACGAAGTCGGCGACCTCGACCGCCGCCAGCGTGATGGCGCCGCCCTGGGTGCGGGGCTTGGCCGTGAGCGGCAGGATGCGCTCGAGACCGTGCTCCTCGGTCGACTTCACGATCTTGGCCATGGTCTCGACGACGCCGACGGGATACTTCCCGACGCTCGTCTCACCGGAGAGCATCACGGCGTCCGCACCATCGAGCACGGCGTTGGCCACGTCGCTCGTCTCGGCACGCGTGGGAACCGGGTTGTCGATCATCGACTCGAGCATCTGCGTCGCGACGATGACCGGCTTGGCCATGCGGCGACAGAGCTCGACGGCGCGCTTCTGCACGATCGGCACGGCTTCCAGCGGGAGCTCGACGCCCAGGTCGCCGCGGGCGACCATGATGCCGTCGAACGCGTCGATGATCTCTTCGAGGTTGTCGACGGCCTGCGGCTTCTCGATCTTCGCGATGACCGGGATGTGCCGTCCCTCTTCAGCCATGATGACGTGGACGCGCTGCACGTCCTTCGCACTGCGGACGAACGACAGTGCGATCAGGTCGGCCCCGATGTTCAGCGCCCAGCGGAGGTCGGCCTCATCCTTCTCGGAGAGCGCCGGCACGTTGACCGCCACGCCGGGCAGGTTGATGCCCTTGTTGTTCGACACCGGGCCCGCGACGATGACCTTCGTCGTGACGACCTTGCCCTCGACCTCGGTGACCTCGACGCGCACCTTGCCGTCATCGATCAGCAGGAAGTCGCCCGGCCGGACATCCTCGGGCAGACCCTTGAAGGTCGTGGAGACGATCTCCTTGGTGCCCTGGATGTCTTCGGTGGTGATCTTGAAGATGTCGCCGACCGCGAGTTCGTGCGGGCCGTCGGCGAACTTGCCGAGACGGATCTTGGGACCCTGGAGATCCGCGAGGATCGCGACCGGACGTCCGGCGTCCTCAGCCGCCTTGCGAACGTTCGCGAAGTTGTTCTCGTGGACCGAGTAATCGCCGTGACTGAGGTTGAACCGGGCGACGTCGACGCCTGCATCGATGATCGCGCGGACCATCTCATACGTCGATGTTGCCGGGCCGAGGGTTGCGACGATCTTTGCGCGTCTCATCCGTATGTGCTCCGTGGGAGGGGGAAGTCGGGATCGGCCGGAATCGACCTCAGCCAGACTACGCGGGCTGAAGTCCGATCGCGACATCGGTCGCGCGGACGGGGGCGGGAAGGGATGTGGATCCCATGAGGTACGCGTCGGCGTGCGCAGCTGCCGCACGGCCTTCGGCGATGGCCCAGACGATGAGCGACTGGCCGCGACCCGCGTCGCCGGCCACGAACACGCCGGGGACGGTCGAGTGGAAGTCGTCCTGCCGCTCGACGTTGCCGCGGCTCGTGAACTGCGTGCCGAGCTGCTCCTCGAGCTGCGTGCGCTCGGGTCCGGTGAAGCCCATCGCAATCAGCACGAGGTCTGCGGGGATCTCGCGATCGGTGCCGCTCTTGGGAACACGGCGTCCGTCGACGAACTCGGTCTCGGCGACGCGCAGTGCGCGCACCTCACCCGCTCCGTTGCCGAGGAACTCGACTGTCGACGCGAGGTACGAGCGCTCACCGCCCTCTTCGTGGGCGGACTGCACCTCGAAGAGCGTCGGCGACGTGGGCCACGGCTGGTGGTCCGGACGCTCGCCGGGTGGGCGGCGGCCGATCGCCAGGTTCGTGACGCTGAGCGCGCCCTGGCGGTGTGCCGTGCCGATGCAGTCCGCGCCGGTGTCGCCACCGCCGATCACGATGACGTGCTTCCCCGCTGCCGAGATCTGGTTGGGAACCGAGTCGCCGGCCGTCGCGTGGTTGGACTCGACGAGGTACTCCATCGCGAAATGCACGCCGGCGAGGTCGCGCCCGGGAATCGGCAGCTCGCGGGGCACAGTGGCACCGGTTGCCACGATGACCGCGTCGTAGCGTGCGCGCAGGTCGCTCCAGGAGATGTCCTTGCCGACGGCGACGCCGGCGCGGAAGCGAGTCCCCTCGTCCTGCATCTGACGCAGACGCGCCTCGAGGTGCCGCTTCTCCATCTTGAAGTCCGGGATGCCGTAGCGCAGCAGTCCGCCGATCCGGTCGTCGCGCTCGAAGACGGCGACGGTGTGACCGGCACGCGTGAGCTGCTGCGCGGCAGCGAGCCCTGCGGGCCCCGATCCGACCACGGCGACGGTCTTGCCCGTCAGACGCCCGGGCGGTTCCGGCTCGACCCAGCCGTGGCCGAACGCCTCGTCGATGATCGAGACCTCGATCTGCTTGATCGTGACGGCGGGCTGGTTGATGCCGAGCACGCACGCGCTCTCGCACGGGGCAGGGCAGAGACGGCCGGTGAACTCCGGGAAGTTGTTCGTGGCGTGCAGTCGCTCGATGGCAGCACGGCCCTCGCCGCGCCACGTGAGGTCGTTCCACTCCGGGATGAGGTTGCCCAGCGGGCATCCCTTGTGGCAGAACGGCACGCCGCAGTCCATGCATCGCCCGGCCTGGCGGCGCAGCACCGCGGAATCCCCGGGTTCGTACACCTCTTTCCAGTCCATGATGCGTACCGGCACCGGGCGGCGAGGCGGAAGCTCGCGCTCGGTGACCTTCAGAAAGCCTTTCGGGTCAGCCACCCGTCACCTCCAGGATGCGTGTCCACACGACGTCCCCATCGGGGTCGAGACCTTCCGCGACCGCCGACTGGCGGGTCTGCAGGACGGCCGCGTAGTCGCGGGGAAGAACACGGACGAAGTCGTCGAGGACCGATTCGAAGTCCTCGAGCAGGGATGCCGCGAGAGCGGAGCCGGTCTCGGCGACGTGCTGGGTCAGCAGGTCGCGGAGGATCTCCGCATCGCCGGACCCGAGCTCGCCGAGCACGAGTTCGCCGGCGGCGAGGGCCTCGCGATTCACGAGTGCCCGATCGAGCTTGTGGATGTAGGCCATCCCGCCGGACATGCCGGCGCCGAGGTTGCGGCCCGTCTTCCCGAGGATGACGGCGAGGCCGCCGGTCATGTACTCGAGCGCGTGGTCGCCCACGCCCTCGACGACCGCTGTCGCCCCGGAGTTGCGCACGAAGAACCTCTCGCCCACCACGCCGCTGAGGAACATCGTGCCCTGGGTGGCGCCGTAGCCGATCACGTTGCCCGCGATGACGTTCTCGGATGCCGCGAACGTCGCGCCGCGCGGAGGCCGGACCACGATCTGGCCGCCGGAGAGACCCTTGCCGACGTAGTCGTTCGAGTCGCCCTCGAGACGGAGGGTGATGCCGGCCGGCATGAACGCGCCGAAGGACTGCCCGGCCGAGCCGGTCAGGTTCACCACGATGGAGCCAGACGGAAGGCCGTTCTGACCGTGCGCCCGTGTGACGTGATGACCGAGCATCGTGCCGACGGCCCGCTCCGTGTTGCGGATCGGCAGGTCGATGACGATCTCGCCGCCGTGCGCGATGACGTCCTGCGCGCGCTCGATGAGCTGCACGTCGAAATGGTCCTCGAGCTCGTGCTCCTGGTCGCGTCCGTGCCGGCGCGGCTCGTCCTCCGCGAACGCGGGACCCTCGAGCACCGGCGACAGGTCGAGGCCGCTGGCCTTCCAGTGATCCACGGCTCCGTCGATGTCGAGGAGCTCCACGTGCCCGATCGCCTCGTCGAGCGATCGGAAGCCCAGCTCTGCGAGATATTCGCGCACCTCCTGGGCGATGAACTCCATGAAGTTCACGACGAACTCGGGCTTGCCGTTGAAGCGCGAGCGCAGCACCGGGTTCTGCGTCGCAACGCCGACGGGGCAGGTGTCGAGATGGCACACGCGCATCATGATGCAGCCCGAGACGACGAGCGGTGCCGTCGCGAAGCCGAATTCCTCGGCGCCCAGCAGCGCGCCGATGATGACGTCTCGGCCGGTCTTGAGCTGTCCGTCCACCTGGACGACCACGCGGTCGCGCATGCCGTTGAGCATGAGCGTCTGCTGCGTCTCGGCGAGGCCGAGCTCCCACGGTGTGCCGGCGTGCTTGAGCGAGTTCAGCGGGCTCGCTCCGGTGCCGCCGTCGTGCCCCGAGACGAGGATCACGTCGGCCAGCGCCTTCGCGGTGCCAGCGGCGACGGCCCCGATCCCCGACTGGCTCACGAGCTTGACGTGCACGCGTGCCTGGGGGTTTGCGCGCTTCAAGTCGAAGATGAGCTGCTTGAGGTCTTCGATGGAGTAGATGTCGTGGTGCGGAGGGGGCGAGATGAGTCCCACACCCGCCGTCGCGTGCCGGGTGCGGGCGACCCAGGGATACACCTTGGTAGGCGGCAGCTGTCCGCCCTCACCGGGCTTGGCGCCCTGCGCGAGCTTGATCTGGATGTCGTCCGACTGCGTCAGGTACAGGCTCGTCACGCCGAAGCGCCCCGACGCGACCTGCTTGATCGAGCTCCGCCGCTCGGGATCGAGAAGACGGTCGACGTCCTCCCCGCCCTCGCCGGTGTTCGACTTGCCGCCGATCCGGTTCATCGCGATGGCGAGCGTCTCATGCGCTTCCTTCGAGATGGAGCCGTAGCTCATCGCCCCGGTGGAGAAGCGCCGCACGATCGAGGCGACGGACTCGACGTCGTCGATCGGAACCGCAGGACGCGTGCCCGTGCGCAGCTTGAAGAGCCCGCGGAGGGTCTTCAGCTCGCTGGCCTGGTCGTCGACGAGCTTCGTGTACTCGCGGAAGATGTCGTACCGGCGGGTGCGCGTGGCGTGCTGCAGGCGGAAGACCGTGTCGGGGTTGAACAGGTGCGGCGAGCCGTCGCGTCGCCACTGGTACTCCCCGCCCGTCCACAGGCGCTCGTGCGCGCGGACCGCGGCGTCTTCGGGGTAGGCGTAGGCATGACGTGCGGCGTTCTCAGACGCGATGACGTCGAGCCCCACTCCCCCGAGCTTGGTCTCGGTGCCCGTGAAGTACTTGTCGACGAAGTCCTGGGAGAGGCCGATCGCCTCGAACACCTGAGCTCCGGCGTACGACGACACGGTCGAGATCCCCATCTTGGACATGATCTTCAGGACGCCCTTGCCGAGCGCGTAGATCAGGTTCCTGACGGCCTTCTCCGGCGCGATGCCGGTGATGAATCCCGCCCGGACGAGGTACTCGACCGTCTCCATCGCAAGGTAGGGATTGACGGCGGATGCCCCGTACCCGATGAGCGTCGCGACATGGTGCACTTCGCGCACATCGCCTGTCTCGACGACGAGGCCCACCTTCATGCGGGTCTCGTTGCGGATGAGGTGATGGTGCACCGCGGCGAGCATGAGGAGCGACGGGATGGGCGCGAGGTCCTTGTTGGAGTCGCGGTCGCTCAGCACGATGAACTCGGCGCCGTCCTCGATCGCCTGGTCGACCTCCTGGCACATCTGGGCGAGCCGCTTCTGCATACCCTTGTGACCGGCTTCGACCCGGTAAAGGCCACGGATGGTGACAGAAGTGCGACCCGGAAGCGCCGTGTCGATGTGCTGGATCTTCGCGAGCTCGTCGTTGTCGATCACCGGGAAGTCGAGCGTCACGGTGCGCGTGTGGTCCGCGCCGGACGACAGCAGGTTGCGCTCGGGGCCGAGACCGAGCGAGAGCGAGGTCACCACCTCTTCGCGGATGGAGTCGAGCGGCGGGTTCGTGACCTGCGCGAACTGCTGGGTGAAGTAGTCGAACAGCAGGCGCGGACGGTCGCTGAGCACCGCCACGGGTGTGTCGCTTCCCATGGCGCCGAGAGGCTCCGCACCGTTCTGACCCATCGGAGTCAGCAGGATGCGCACCTCCTCCTCGGTGTAGCCGAAGGTCCGCTGGCGGCGGGTGATCGAGGCGATCGGGTGCACGATGTGCTCGCGCTCGGGGAGGTCGGAGAGGCGCACGCGACCCGCGTCGAGCCATTCCTGCCACGGCTCGAGCTCGCTGAGCTGCTTCTTGATCTCTTCGTCCTCGATGATGCGGCGCTGCGCCGTGTCGACGAGGAACATGCGGCCGGGGCGCAGACGGCCGCGCCGCTTGATGCGCGCGGGCTCGAAGTCCAGCACACCGGTCTCGCTGCCGATGACGATGAGGCCATCGGTCGTCTCGGTCCACCGGCCGGGACGAAGACCGTTGCGGTCGAGCGTCGCGCCGACGAGCGTTCCATCCGTGAAGATGAGGGCCGCGGGACCGTCCCACGGCTCCATCTGCATGGAGTGATAGTCGTAGAACGCGCGGAGCTTGGGGTCGATGTCGACCTGCTTCTCGTACGCCTCGGGGACCATCATCATGATGGCATGCGGCAGGCTGCGGCCCGTCAGGGTCAGCAGCTCGAGGACCTCGTCGAACGAGGCCGAGTCGCTCGCGCCCTTCGTGCAGATGGGCAGCAGGGGGCGCATGTCGCCCAGCAGCTCCGATTCGAGCTGCGACTGACGCGCCCGCATCCAATTCCGGTTGCCGTTGACGGTGTTGATCTCGCCGTTGTGGGCGAGCATCCGCAGCGGCTGCGCGAGCGGCCAGGACGGGAAGGTGTTGGTCGAGTAGCGCGAGTGCACCACAGCCAGCTCGGACATGAAGCGGTCGTCCGACAGATCTGGATAGAACGGCTCGAGCTGGAGCGTCGTCACCATGCCCTTGTAGCCGAGGGTCCGGCTCGACAGCGACACGAAGTAGGCGTCGAGCTCGCGACGCGCCCGCTTGCGCAGGCGGTATACCCGGCGGTCCAGCTCGACGCCCGACAGCGCCGGAGCATCGCCGACCGCGGGGCGAGAGACGAAGACCTGCTCGAACACCGGGCGCGCCGCACGTGCCAGCTTGCCCAGGTTCTCGTCCTCGGTCGGAACCTCGCGCCAGCCGAGCAGCACGAGGTTCTCGCTCAGGGCGATCTGCTCGATTCCGGCCTTCTGCGCCGCGCGCTCCTCGTCATCGACGGGGAGGAACACCATGCCGGCCGCGTACTCGCCGACAGGGGGGAGCTCGAAGTCCACGACGGCGCGGAGGAAGGCATCCGGCATCTGCGTCAGGATTCCTGCGCCGTCACCGGTGCCCGCGTCCGACCCGATCGCTCCGCGGTGCTCGAGGTTGCGCAGCGCCGTCAGCGCCAGCGCGATGATGTCGTGGCCGGGTTCGCCGCGGAGCGTGGCGACCATCGCCAGACCGCACGCGTCCTTCTCGAAGGCAGGGTTGTACATCCCCTGCTTCTGCGGAAGGCCGGGAAGGCCCGAACCAGGGTTTTGACGGGGGCTCGAAGCCATACCGACCGTCCTCACTTGATGCTCACAATGGGACGACGTCGGCCCGGTACTAGCTGGATTGCACAGAGCGTGCAGAAGGGTTACTTGGCGGCGACTGTGCTTGTGGCGGTGCCCTCGGCGGCTGCGTCGGCGGGTGGTTCGCTGACGTCGACGTAGTCGCTCGTTCCCTGTGATTCTACATTGCGATCAGTGGCCCGCCCCTCGGGCGTCCACTCGCGGCCTGTGACGTAGGGTGACGGCTCGAGCCCCGTGTGCCGGCGCTTCTGCACGATCAGGATCACGAGTCCCAGCAGCACGCCGAAGATCGCGGCCCAGACGTTGGTGCGCAGGCCGAAGTAGATCTCGCTCGGGTCGATGCGGATCGACTCCCAGACGATGCGGCCCCCGCTGTACCAGATGAGGTAGAGGCCGAACAGGCGGCCCCACTGCAGGACGAAGCGCCGGCCCGCCCACAGGAGCACGACGACTCCGAGGGTGTTCCAGATGACCTCGTAGAGGAAAGTGGGGTGGAAGAGCGTGCCGGGCGCGAGACCGGCCGGGAAGGCCGGGTTGTCGCTGTCGATCTCGAGACCCCACGGCACGTCGGTCGGCAGTCCGAACAGCTCCTGGTTGAACCAGTTGCCGAACCGGCCGATCGCCTGCGCGAGGAGGAGTCCGGGGGCCAGTGCGTCCGCGAAGGTCGTGAACCGGATGCCGGTCCACCGGCAGCCGAGCCAGGCGCCGATCGCGCCGCCGATGAGGGCGCCGTAGATCGCGATGCCGCCCTCCCAGATCCGGAAGACCGCGGTGAAGTCGCTTCCCTCCCCGAAGTAGAAGCCCGGGTGGGTCGCGACGTGATAGATCCGGGCGCCGATGATCGCGAGCGGAACGGCGAGCAGCGCGATGTCGATGACCACCCACGGCTCGGCTCCGCGCTTGGTGAGCCGGCGGTTCGTCATCAGCGTCGCGATGATGATCCCGGCGATGATGCACAGCGCGTAGTAGTGGATCGTCAGGTTCCACGTGAAGACGTTGATCGTGAACGAGCTCACGGGCGGGCTCGGGATGCTGGTGACGACGTCGATTGCGGCGCGGATCATGCTGGTCCTTCGAGTGGGGATCGCCGGCATGGAGCCGGCTTGAGAAGTCTAGGCGGGGTGCGCCGCGCCCGCCGCAAGGGTCCGCGTGGTCTCGGCCAGGCCTTCCAGGCCGCCGTCTCGAAGCGCGCGCACCAGAGCGGTGCCGACGATCGCACCATCTGCGTAGTCCAGCACCCCCGAGATCTGCTGGGCCGTCGAGATGCCGATCCCGACGCAGGCGCGGATGCGGCCGTCGGGTGCCGCGCCGGCGTGCTCGCGGAGGCGCCCGACCAGGGTGCGGGCGGCGGCATCGAGCTCTGCTCGCTCCCCCGTGATGCCCATCGTCGAGACGGTGTAGATGAAGCCCGTGGAGTTGCGCACGATGAGCTCGAGCCGCTCGTCGGTGGAGGTCGGCGCCGCCAGGAAGACGCGGTCGAGACCGGTCCTGCTGCTGGCGGCGATCCAGTCCTCCGCGGCGTCGGGCGTGATGTCCGGCGTGATCAGCCCCGCTCCCCCGGCGGCGAGGAGGTCATCGGCGTAGCGGTCGACCCCGTACTGAGCGACGGGATTCCAGTACGTCATCACGAGGATCGGGACGTCCACGCGCCGGGCGATCTCGCGCACTGCGACGAAGGTGTCGCGGATGCGGAAGCCGCCGGCGAGGGCCGCTTGCGTCGCCTCCTGGATGATCGCGCCGTCCATCACGGGATCCGAGTACGGCGGTCCGAGCTCCAGGATGTCCACGCCGTTCTCAGCGAGGGCCACTGCAGCGTCGATGCTGGTCTGCAGGTCGGGGAAGCCGAGCGGCAGGTATCCCACGAAGACCCCTCGTCCGTCGGCGCGGGCGGCGTCGATCGCGGCGGCCACGCGCGAGGTCACAGCTCGACCCCTTCACCGGTCGCTGCGTCATCGGCCGGGGGCACGTCGACGATGGGTTCGGCGTCGTACAGGTCGAAGTAGCGGGCGGCGGTGTCCATGTCCTTGTCGCCTCGGCCCGAGAGGCAGATCGCCAGGACGGCATCCGGACCCATGTCACGGCCGAGCCGCAGGGCCCCTGCCAGCGCGTGCGCCGACTCGATCGCCGGGATGATCCCCTCGGTCTCGCTGAGCAGACGCAGAGCCTGCATCGCCTCGTCGTCGGTCGCCGGTATGTACTCCGCACGGCCGATCGATGCGAGCCATGCGTGCTCCGGCCCGACGCCCGGGTAGTCCAGGCCCGCCGAGATCGAGTGCGACTCGATCGTCTGCCCGTCCTCGTCCTGCAGGACGAAGGTGCGGGCGCCGTGCAGCACGCCGGGGCGGCCGCGCTCGATGGAGGCGGCGTGACGAGGAGTGTCGACGCCGTCCCCGGCCGCCTCGACTCCGTACAGCCGCACGTCTTCGTCATCGAGGAACGCGTCGAACATGCCGATCGCGTTCGAGCCGCCGCCGACGCAGGCGATGACGGCATCCGGAAGCCGCCCGATCTCGTCGAGCAGCTGCTCTCGAGCCTCTTCGCCGATGATCTTCTGGAAGTCGCGGACCATCGCCGGGAAAGGATGCGGCCCGGCGGCCGTGCCGAAGATGTAGTTCGTCGTCTCGACGGTCGCGACCCAGTCGCGATACGCGTCGTTGATGGCGTCCTTCAGCGTGCGGGAGCCCGTCTTCACGGGGATGACCTCGGCGCCGAGGAGCCGCATGCGAGCGACGTTGAGCGCCTGGCGCTCCGTGTCGACCTCCCCCATGTAGATCGTGCAGTCGAAGCCGAACAGCGCAGCCGCGGTGGCGGTGGCGACTCCGTGCTGGCCCGCACCGGTCTCGGCGATCACGCGTGTCTTTCCGAGTCGCTTGGTGAGAAGCGCCTGCCCGAGCACGTTGTTGATCTTGTGGGATCCGGTGTGGTTGAGGTCCTCCCGCTTGAGGAAGACGCGTGCGCCCCCCGCATGGGCGGCGAAGCGCGGCACCTCGGTCAGGATCGAGGGGCGGCCGGCATAAGAGCTCAGCAGCTTCGCGAATTCGTCCCGGAACGCGGGGTCGACGATGGCATCCTCATACACCGCGGTGAGCTCGTCGATCGCGGCGATGAGGGATTCCGGCATGTACCTGCCGCCGAACTCGCCGAAGAACGGTCCGGTCGCCTCGCGCAGCGTCACTTCGAATCCTTCCGGTCGCTCAGCGCATCGGATGCGCCCGCATCCAGGAATGCGCCGAGGGTGGCGACGGGGTCGCCGGTCACCAGCGCCTCGCCGATGAGCACGACGTCCGCTCCCGCCGCGCGATAGTGCGCCACGTCCGCAGGGGTGAGAACCGCGGACTCCGCGATCTTCACGGCATCGGACGGGATGCTGCCCGCCAGGCGGCCGAACAGATCGCGGTCGAGCTGGAAGGTCGACAGGTCGCGGGCGTTCACGCCGATGAGCCGGGCGCCGACGTCGGCGGCCCGCGACACCTCGTCGGCCGAGTGCGTCTCGACGAGCGGAGTCATGCCCAGCTCGAGGGTCAGCGCGTGCAGGCGTGCGAGGACGTCCTGGTCGAGCGCCGCGACGATGAGGAGGACGAGGTCGGCGCCGGACGCGCGGGCCTCGAGCACCTGGTACTCGGTTGCGATGAAGTCCTTGCGGAGGACCGGCAGTGCGACCGCGCCCTTCACGGCCTCCAGGTCAGCCAGGCTTCCCTTGAAGCGACGTCCCTCGGTGAGCACCGAGATCGCAGACGCACCGCCGCGCTCGTAGAGCCCCGCCTGCAGGGCGGGGTCGGGGATCTCGGCGAGGTCGCCGCGCGAGGGACTCGCGCGCTTCACCTCGGCGATGATCTTCACACGGTCGGCCGGGGCCAGGGCGGCGAGGGCGTCACGAGCCGGAGCCTGCGCGAGAGCAGCGGCCTCGACCAGCGCCGTCGGGCGCGCGAGCGCGCGGGTCCCGGCATCCTCAACCGCGCCGGCCGTGAGGTCGGCGAGCATGGTCAGTGCTCTTTCGAGACGTACTTCGGGCCGTTGGCGCCGTAGCCGGCCTTGGCCATGCCCCAGCCGACGAGCAGTCCGACGACGAGCAGGACCGCCGACGCGACCACCATGACGGGGACATCGAGGAAGAAGAAGAACGTGCCGACGGCCACCGCGATGAGCATGATCACAACGGCCGTCCATGCGGCGGGCGAGTGTCCGTGGCCGGGGTCGCCGATGGGGTGGCTCATGGGTCTCCTTCGAAGTGCGCGGGCTCGGTCAGTCTATCGAACGGTGGGGTCGTCGCCACGCGACAGGTCGTCCCACGAATCGATCGCGTCGTGGGGTCGGGATGCCGCGGCCGGGGACGCTGCCGACCCGCGGGGAGCGGCATCCGCCTCATACCGCCGGCCGCTCCCCCGCCAGCGGCGGCCGGTCGCGAGGGTGAACAGGCCGGCGGCGAGCAGGACGATCCACGCGACGAGGGTGACGGCGGGCCACGGCGTGCGGCCGATGGTGGCGACGATCCCCCCGACGGCCTCGGCACCGGTGAGCCCGGTCGCGGTCGTGACTGTTGCGGCGACGGCGGCGATGGGCGGCGCGAGGACGATCTGCGCGGTCAGCACACCCAGCACCACCGCGATCACGACGGTGAGTGCGCCGAACACGTACCGGAGGACGAGCCCGACGATCGACAGCGCGCCTCCCAGTGCGAGCACCGCGAGGCTCAGCGGCGCGAGGACGGGGATCGCAGCCGCTCCCGGCACCGGCAGAGCCTCGCCCGCGCCTTCGGTCAGCACCACGGTGAGCCAGGTCTGCGTCGACGAGATGATGCCGAGCGCTCCGGCGAGCACCGTGGCGGCGACGGCCAGGAGACGCGCGCGGGCCGTCATAGCTCCGGGCCGGGCACGGGATCGAGGTCGTCGGCGTCGAAGCACGTGCGCGTCCCGGTGTGACAGGCGGGGCCGACCTGCTCGACGGTCAGGAGGATCGCATCGCCGTCGCAGTCCAGCCGGGCGCCGCGGACCACCTGGATGTTGCCGGAGGTGTCGCCCTTGCGCCAGTACTCCTGGCGCGAGCGCGACCAGAACGTGACGCGGCCCTCGGTCAGCGTGCGGCGCAGCGCCTCGGCATCCATCCATCCGAGCATGAGGACCTCGAGCGTGTCCCACTGCTGGACGATGGCCGCGACGAGGCCATCGGCATTGAAGGCGACGCGAGCGATGCGGGCGTCCAGCGCCTCGGTCATGACAGGACTCCCGTCTCGCGCACGGCGATGCCATCGGACACCAGCGCGGACTTGACGTCGCCGACCGTGAGCTGGCCGGAGTGGAAGACGGATGCCGCCAGCACGGCGTCCGCGCCCGCGCGGATCGCCGGGGGGAAGTGCTCGACCGAACCCGCGCCGCCGGAGGCGATGACGGGGACGCTCGAGATCTCGCGCATGAGCGAGACGAGCTCGAGGTCGAAACCTTCTCGGGTGCCGTCCGCGTCGATCGAGTTGACGAGGAGCTCGCCGGCTCCGCGTTCGATCGCCTCCCGGGCCCAGGCCAGGGCGTCGAGGGTCGTCTCGGTCCGGCCGCCGTGCGTCGTGACGACGAAGCCGGAGGGCGCGTGCTCCGAAGGCGTCGAGACGCGCTTGACGTCGAGCGACAGCACGAGCACCTGGGCCCCGAACCGGTCGGCGATCTCATCGAGGAGGGCCGGGCGGGCGATCGCGGCGGAGTTCACGCCGATCTTGTCGGCGCCCACCGCGAGCAGGCGCGCGACATCGTCGGCCGAGCGCACGCCACCGCCGACCGTCAGCGGGATGAAGACCTCCTCGGCCGTGCGGCGCACGACGTCGTACGTGGTGGAGCGCTCGTCGACGGTGGCCGTCACGTCGAGGAAGGTGATCTCGTCGGCGCCCTGGTCGAAGTAGAGCCGTGCGAGCTCGACGGGGTCGCCCATGTCCCGCAGGTTCGCGAAATTGATGCCTTTGACCACGCGGCCGCCCGCGACGTCAAGACACGGGATGACGCGGCACACGAGGCTCATCAGAGCCTCGCGTTGTGGATCGCGCTCACCAGGATCGCGCGCGCGCCGATCGCGTACAGGGCGTCCATGACCTGGTTGACCCCCTTGCGCGGGCTCATCACCCGAACGGCGACCCACGCCGGATCCCGCAGCGGCGAGATGGTGGGCGACTCGATGCCCGGGGCCAGCGCGACCGCCGCGTCGACGAGGTCGGCCGGAAGGTCATAGTCGATGAGCACGTACCGGCGCGCGACCATCACTCCACGCAGGCGGCGCAGGAGCGTTTCGGTGCCCTCGACCTCCACGGGAGCGCCGATCAGCACAGCCTCGGACTGAAGGATCACCGGACCGAAGATCTCGAGCCCGGCCTGGCGGAGGGTCGTGCCGGTCTCGACGACGTCGGCGATGGCATCCGCCACACCGAGACGGACGGCCGATTCGACGGCCCCGTCCAGCGGCACGAGATCCGCTGCGACGTCGTGCTCGTCCAGGAAGCGGTCGACGAGCCCCGGGTACGACGTCGCGATGCGAACGCCCTCGAGGTCGGCCACCTCGGCGAAGCGTCCGGGAGGGGCGGCGAAGCGGAAGGTGGATGCCGCGAACCCGAGCGCCTCGATCTCCCGCGCGCCGGGCATCCGGGCATCCAGCAGAAGGTCGCGACCGGTGATGCCGACGTCCAGGGCGCCCGACCCGACGTAGGTCGCGATGTCCTTCGGGCGCAGGTAGAAGAACTCGACCTCGTTCTGCGGGTCGATGACGTGCAGGTCCTTGGGGTCGCGACGACCCACATAGCCGGCCTCGGAGAGCATCTCCGCGGCGGTTTCGGCGAGCGAGCCCTTGTTGGGCACAGCGATTCGCAGCATGACGGGGGCTTTCGGTTCGTAAGCGGCGGAGGTCGGGGCGGCGCTCAGAGATGTCGGTAGACGTCGGCGAGCGACAGGCCCTTCGAGATCATGAGCACCTGCAGGTGGTACAGCAGCTGCGAGATCTCTTCGGCCGCGGCATCCGTCGACTCGTACTCGGCCGCCATCCAGACCTCGGCGGCCTCTTCGACGATCTTCTTGCCGATCGCGTGCACACCCGCGTCGAGCTGGGCGATGGTGCCCGAGCCGTCGGGGCGCTCGACCGCTTTGGCGGTGAGCTCGGCGAACAGCTCGTCGAAGGTCTTCACCGGTCCAGGTTACCGGGCCGGGCGGACCCTTCGCCTCGCGGTCGCTCGCGAGCGCTGCGCGCTCGGGGCGGGATCAGTGGCGGTGGGCAGCGAGCCCGCGCAGGGCGGCGATCGCGGCATCGGGATCGGCCGCGCCGAACACGGCGGATCCCGCGACGAAAGTGTCGGCGCCCGCTTCGGCCGCCTGCGCGATCGTCGATTCCCCGATGCCGCCGTCGACCTGCAGCCACACCGAGGAGCCGCGCCTGCGTGCCTCGTCGGCGAGCAGGCGGAGCTTGGGCATCGTCTCCGGCATGAACGACTGGCCGCCGAAACCGGGCTCGACGGTCATGACGAGGATCTGATCGAACTCGTCGAGGACGTCGAAGAGACTGTCGACGGGGGTTGCGGGCTTGACGGCGACGCCGGCGCGGGCGCCCATCGCACGGAGCATGCGCGCCAGGGCGACCGGCTCGGTCGCGGCTTCGAGATGGAACGTCACGGACGCCGCGCCCAGTTCGGCATAGCCCGGTGCCCAGCGCTCGGGGTCATCGATCATGAGGTGCACGTCGAGCGGCACGGGACTGGTGGCCTGGATCCGCTCCACCATCTGCGGGCCGAACGTCAGATTCGGGACGAAGTGATTGTCCATGACGTCCACGTGGACGAAGTCCGCGCCCGCGATCCGTGCCAGGTCCTGCTGCATGTTGACGAAGTCGGCGGCGAGGATGCTGGGGTTGATCCGGACGCTGTCCTCGACGTCGGCGCGCTGCATCCGTCCATTATGGTCGAGCCGTGGACCCCATCACCGCGCTGCTCGACGAGGTGCTCGCCGAGACCCGACCTCGTCGGGAAGGGGCTCCGGCCTCGTACATCCCGGAACTCGCGGATGCCGATCCGGAGCTGCTGGCCCTCGCGGTCGTCGGCCCCCGGGGACGCATCCGCTCGGTCGGCGATGAGGACGCGGAATTCACCATCCAGTCGATCTCGAAGCCCTTCGTGCTCGCGCTTGCGCTGGCCGAGCATGGCCTGACCGAAGTGATGAAGCACGTCGGCACTGAGCCGAGCGGTGAGCCGTTCAACGCGATCAGCCTCGAGAAGGGGACGGGTCGCCCGGCGAATCCGCTGATCAACGCGGGCGCGATCGCGACGACGTCGCTCATCCCCGGTGCCGACATCGACGAGCGCACCGGCCGTGTCGTCGAGATCCTGTCGGCCTTCGCGGGTCGATCGCTGTGGGTCGACGAGGACGTGTACCGGTCGGAATCGACCACCGGAGACCGCAACAGAGCGCTCGGTCACCTGCTGCGCTCGCACGGCGTGCTCCGCGGGCCCGTCGACCTGACCGTGGAGACGTACTTCCGCCAGTGCTCGGTGCTCGTGACCGTCCGCGACCTCGCCGTCATGGCCGGGACGCTCGCGTTCGGGGGCATGAATCCCGCCACCGGCGACCGAGTGGTCAGCGAGCGCGTCGCGCGCGACGTGATCTCGATCATGGCGGGCTGCGGCATGTACGACTTCTCGGGGGAATGGATGCTGAGGGTCGGGCTGCCGGCGAAGAGCGGCGTCAGCGGAGGGGTCCTCGCCGTCGCGCCCTCGCAGTTCGGTGTCGCGGCGTTCAGCCCGCGCCTGGACGGACACGGCAACAGCGTGCGCGGAAGCGCCATCGTGCAGACCCTCTCGGAGCGGTTCGGCATGCATCTGCTCGAGCCGCACGAGAGCATCTCGGACCCTGCCGTGCGGGTGGAGAGCACCCCGTCGGGCCGGGTCATCCGCATCGGCGGCGAACTGGGCCTGGCGGGCGCCGAGCGGCTGCTCGCCCTGCTCCGGGAGTTCGCGGAGAAGTCTCCCGCCGGGGCCGAGCTGCTGGTCGACACGAGCGAGATCGCCCGCAGCCATCCGCACGCGATCGGCGTGCTCGAAGCGGAGCTGGCGGCGCTGCCGCCCGGCATCCGCTTCCTGGATGACCCGGACGAGCTGGCTGCGCGCTAGACCCGTCGCAGGAGGGTGATCGACATCGCATCGGTGTTGTGCCGATGAGGCCACAGCTGTGCACGGAGGGACCCGTCGGACTGCTCCGGAAGGCGGGGATCGGTCGCGGCGATGCCGGCGATCACGGCCCGCGCGTCGAGCTCCTCGATGTTCTCGCCGAACGCCCGGCGGACCTCGGCGACCACACCCGCCGTCTCGGCGAGGTGCGGCGAGCACGTGACGTACGCGACGATCCCGCCGGGGCGCACGGCGACGATCGCCGCGGTGAGCAGCGCGGTCTGCAGCTCGGTGAGCGACGGCACGTCGGCCGGCGACTTGCGCCAGCGGGCCTCGGGGCGCCGGCGGAGCGCACCCAGGCCCGTGCACGGCGCATCGACGAGGATGCGGTCGTAGGTCGCAGGACTTGCGGCGGCCCTGACCAGCCCGTCCATCTCGGAGACGGGAACGTCAAGGGGAACGCCCTCGACGGCGCGACGCACGAGGCCGGCCCTCGCCGGAGAGATCTCGTTGGCCTCGAGCAGCGCGCCGCCTGCGAGGGCCTCCGCGGCGAGCACCGCGGTCTTTCCGCCAGGGCCGGCGCAGAGGTCGAGCCATCGCTCCCCCGGCCGGATCGGCTCAGCACGCGTCAAGGCGAGGGCGGCGAGCTGGGAGCCCTCGTCCTGCACGCGCACACGGCCATCCGAGCCCGTGACGAGAGACTCGGGGTCTCCCCCGGCGAGGCGGAACCCCATCGGCGAGTACGGGGTGTGCCGGGCATCCGCGGGAACCTCGGCAAGACCCGGGAGGGCGACCATCGTGACTCGCGGCGACGCGTTGTCGGCCGTCAGGAGCGCCTCGAGCTCATCGGCGCGACCCTCGGCGGCCAGGGCACGCCGGAACGCTCGCACGACCCAGACGGGGTGCGAGTACACGAGTCCGAGCCGCTCGTCGTCGGACCTCGCCGACTGCTCGACGCGCGTCATCCAATCGCCCGGAGTGTCGCGGGAGATACGCCGCAGGACGGCGTTCACGAAGCCCGTGGCGCCGCGCCCGGACCCGCGCACGAGCTCCACCGATTCGTGCACGGCGGCATGGGAGGCCACGCGCGTCGAGAGCAGCTGGTGCGTTCCGAGCCGAAGCGCATCCACGACGGCCGGATCGATGTCGTGGATCGGACGGTCGGCGGCGATGGAGATGACGGCGTCGTAGGTGCCCGACCGGCGAAGCGTGCCGTACGTGAGCTCGGTCGCGAGGGCGGCATCCGCCGTGGAGAGTCGAGCACGCTCGATCGCGGAGGGAAGGAGGAGATTGGCGTACGCGTCGGACTCGTAGACAGCCCGCAGGACGTCGTACGCGACGCGGCGTGGTGCGCTTGCGCTCATGAGGCGATGACCTTCCCTTCGACGCGAAGGCCGCGCCACCAGTCGGCCGCGCGCATGGCGCCCTTGCCGGCCGGCTGGACCAGATTCACGATGATGGGCTGCGATGAGGTGCCGGCGTGGATCTCGCGGCCCACCGCCGTCAGCTCTCCGGGAGCCAGTCTCAGCGCGTCCGCCGGGGCGGGTGAGACATCCAGGAGCTTCAGCCGGGCTCCGTCGACGGTGGTATGCGCCCCCGGCTCGGGCGTCACACCTCGGATTCTCCCGAGGACCGCCTCCCGGGGCTCATTCCATCGGATGCGGCCGTCTTCGAGGGTCAGTTTGGGTGCGGTGGAGATCTCTCCGACCTGAGCGGACGAGGTGGCCGTGCCGGCGGCGATCCCATCCACCACCTGGGCGACCAGGTCCGCACCTCGCTGGGCGAGATCGGCGAGCAGCTCTCCGGCTGTCGCTTCGGGCGTCGGCATCCTCAGCTGCGCGAAGACGGCTCCTGCGTCGAGTTCGGGGACGAGCTGGAAGACCGCCGCTCCGGTCTCGGCATCACCTGCGATCAGCGCCCGCTGTACGGGGGCCGCGCCTCGCCACCGCGGCAGCAGCGAGAAGTGCAGATTGATCCACCCGTGCTCGGGCGTGGACAGGAGCGGCTCACGCACCAGCCCCCCGTACGCCACGATGACGCCCAGGTCGGGGTCGAGCGCGCGGATCGCGTCGGTCACGGCCGCATCGAGGCGGTCCGCTTTGATGATCGGGATGCCGAGCTCCGCGGCGGCCTGCGCCACCGGCGACGGCGTCAGCACGCGCTTGCGTCCGAGAGGCGCGTCCGTGCGCGTGACGACGGCGACGACGTCATGGGCGGATGCGGCGAGCAGCCGGAGGGTGGGGACCGCGGCATCCGGGGTCCCCGCGAAGACGAGGCGCATAGGGATCCTCACAGGTCGAGATCGGGCACGTCGACCCGCACTCTGAGTGTATTGCGCGCGCCGGGGGCTCTTCCCCTGGCGGCTTTGCGGGCCCGGAGCGCCGCGGCGATCACCGAGGCGCGGAGGCTCTCGGTGATCCGCGAGCCCCGTGCGTAGTCGAAGCGGACGAGCGCACGGACCGTGTCGTCGCCGATCGCGACCGGGCCGAGCACCCCGTCCGGTTCGAGATCGGCCACATTCTCGCGCAGCTCGGCAAGAGCTGCCGCGACGACTTTGGGGGGACCTTCGAGCGCCGCGACCCGGACGGCGGGCGGCATCCGGAGGGGGGTGCGGTCGGCCAGTTCGGAGCGGGCGTAGGCAGCCGGCGTCCAGGTGGCGAGGGCCCGGGCGACGCCGCCGGTCACGCCGACGAGGTGCACAGGAGCGCCCGGGGCGGCGAGGGCGGCCGCGTTCGTCCACCATCGCAGGCACGACTCTCCGATGCGCAGGTCTTCGGCGAGCAGCATCCGTTCGCCGTCGAGAAGGATGACCGCCCGATAGCCGCCCTCGGCGATCGGCTCGGCCCCTCTCGTCGCGATGACGAGGGCCGGTCGGCCGTCGACACGGAGGACCGGGTGATCGCCGTCCGCGACGATGACCCGGACCCCGGGGAATGCTCTTCCGAGCTCGTCGGCCGTCCGCTCACTGCCCGACGCGGCCATGCGCAGCCGGGTCGATTGGCAGTGCGGGCACGTCCAGGCGTTGGCCGGTCGCCCGCACCAGCCGCATTCGGGGACGGCGCCTGCCCGAGATGCCCGCAGCGGCCCGGCGCAGTGCGCGCACCGCGCCGGGCGCCGGCATTCCGCGCACAGCAGCACCGGCGCGTACCCCGGCCGCGCGACCTGCACCAGGACCGGACCGGTTCTCAGAGCTTCACGCGCCGCCGCGAACGCTGCGGACGGCACGCGGGCACCGCGAGACTCCCCCTCGCGCGTGGCGCTGAGCACCACTCTCGGGCTCGCGCGGCGTGCGGGCGGAAGATCCCGGACCCACCCGACGGCGACGAGACGCTCCACATCGGTCGTCCGCGTGTGTCCGGCGAACAGCAGGGCCGGGCCATCGAGCTCCTGGCGGACGAGCGCGGCGTCGCGCGCGTGGACCCCCGGGCTCAGCGGCTCGCCGAGGAGCGGATCGCCGTCGTCCCACACGGCGATGAGCCCGATGTCGTGGACCGGCGCATACACGGCCGACCGGCTGCCGATCACGACGCAGGGCACCGGAGCCAGTGTCTTCAGGAAGCCGGCATAGCGCAGGGGGGACGGCTGACGCGCGTCATGCCGCACGACGGCCCCATCGGGCACGCGACCCGCGAGCGCCTCCTCGAGCTGGGCCTGGTCGCGATGATCGGGGACGACGAGCACGGCGCTGCGGCCCTGGGCGAGCGTGGACACGGCGGCTGCGGCGAGGAGCTCGGCCCACGCGCCGACCCACATTTCCTCGGCGGGGGCCGCCGCCTCGAGGCGAACCGGGCGCGCCGGAGCTTCGAGAGAGACGCGGGCGCCTTCGGTGAGGCCATCCGCCAGCCCCGGGTAGGCGGCCAGCACCCCCGCCGCCCACTGCGCAGCGGCCGTCGGCACCGAGGGCGGCTCAGCCGGCGCCGCCGCCATCCAGGCCTTCTCGGCGCGCACCATCCGCTTGGGGATCACCACGCGCAGGATGTCGGACGCCGACCCCGCCGCCCGATCGGCCACACGCCGCGCGAGGGCATACAGCCGGCCGGGCAGGACGCGAACCGGCGACACGACCGATTCCAGCTCCGACAGCGGGCGGTCGCTCTCGTCGGGCTCGCCGAGCTCGACGAGGTAGCCGTCGACCACCCGGCCGGCGCTGCGCAGCGGCACGCGGACGCGCACGCCGGGCTGGGCATCCTGTTCCCACTCCGGCGGAATGGCGTAGTCGAACAGCCGGTCGAGCTGGGGCAGCGGGGAATCCAGAAGCACCCGCGCGACAGGACGAAGGCTCACTGCCGGTTCTCGAATCCGCGCAGGGACAGCGCCCCGTCCGCGGCAGCGCGGCGCGACGACACGTCGTCCGCGCGCAGACGCGCCGCCACGTCAGAGTCCGGCGGCCGCGCGGAGCTCCTCGACGCGGTCGGTGCGCTCCCACGTGAACTCGGGCAGTTCGCGACCGAAATGGCCGTACGCCGCCGTGCGTGCGTAGATCGGCCGCAGCAGGTCGAGCTGGTCGATGATCGCCTTGGGACGGAGATCGAAGACGCTCTGGATGGCCCGGGTGATGGTGTCGTCCGGCAGGTGCCCCGTGCCGAAGGATTCGACATACAGACCGACGGGGTTCGCCTTGCCGATCGCGTACGCGACCTGCACCTCGAGCCGATCGGCGAGCCCCGCGGCGACGGCGTTCTTCGCGACCCACCGCATCGCGTACGCAGCGGAGCGGTCGACCTTCGACGGGTCTTTGCCGCTGAAGGCGCCGCCTCCGTGCCGCGAGGCACCGCCGTACGTGTCGATGATGATCTTGCGGCCCGTCAGCCCGGCATCGCCCTTGGGGCCGCCCGTGACGAAGGGGCCGGCAGGGTTGATGTAGTACTTGACCGCCGGCAGATCGAGACCGGTCTGGGCGAGCACCGGATCGATGACCGCGGCGCGGACGCGCGCCTGCAGCTCTTCCTGCGAGATGTCGGGGCGGTGCTGTGTGGACAGCACGACCGACTCGACCGTCTTCGGCGTCGCGCCGTCGTATCCGAGCGTGACCTGGGTCTTGCCGTCGGGGCGGAGGAAGTCGAGCGAACCGTCCCGACGAGCCTCCGCGAGGCGCTCCGCGATGCGGTGCGCCGTCCAGATGGCCATCGGCATGAGCTGCGGCGTCTCGGTGGTCGCGTACCCGAACATGATGCCCTGGTCGCCCGCGCCCTGCAGATCGTGCGGATCCTCGGAGCCGTCTTCCCGACGCTCGAACGCCTTGTTCACGCCGGCGGCGATGTCGCTCGACTGCGCGCCGATCGAGACGCTGACTCCGCACGATTCGCCGTCGAAGCCGGTGTCGCTCGAGGTGTAGCCGATGCGGTTGACCACGTCACGGACGATCGCGGGGATCTCGACGTACGCACGAGTCGACACCTCGCCTGCGACATGGACGAGCCCGGTCGTGACCAGCGTCTCGACCGCGACACGACCCAGCGGATCTTCCCGGATGATCGCATCGAGGATGCTGTCCGAGATCTGGTCGCAGATCTTGTCGGGGTGCCCCTCGGTCACGGACTCCGAGGTGAACAGGCGCAGCTGAGTCATGAAGGCTCCAGGGTCGTGGCGAGGCGGGGCCGCACCAGTATGCACGCAGACTCCGACACCGCAGCGGCATGAGCCGCGCGGCGCAGCAGAACGACGTTACTCGGCGGAGCGGAGGCGGAGCTTGTCCTCGTTGATCTCGTGCAGCGCGATGGTGAGCGGCTTGTCCTCGACGGTGGAGTCGACCAGCGGGCCCACGTTGTCGAAGAGGTTTCCCTCGTGCAGGTCGGAGTAGTAGTCGTTGATCTGGCGCGCGCGCTTGGATGCGTAGATCACGAGGCCGTACTTCGAGATCGGCTCGCCGGCGGGGTCGAGCTTGCCCAGCAGGTTGTCGATGGGGGGGTCGATGATGCCCTGGTTGGATCCGGCCATGGGAACCTCCTGATTGGAAGCGGATGTGGTGGTAAGTCGATCGGCGCACGCCGCGTGACGCATGCCCAAACAGACAGTCTACCGCGTGAGGCCGACGACCTCTTCGGCGGCGCGGTCGACGTCATCGTTCACGACGCTGAAATCGAACTCGTGCTGCGCGGCGAGCTCGACCTTCGCGGTGCGCAGGCGCCGCGCACGCTCCTCGGCTTCCTCTGTGCCGCGCCCCACGAGGCGCTGGACGAGCTCGTCCCAGCTGGGAGGCAGGAGGAACACGAGAGTTGCCGACGGCTCGGCCGCGCGCACCTGCCGGGCTCCTTGGAGGTCGATCTCGAGCAGCACGGTCCTGCCTTCGGCAAGAGCACCCTCGATCGGCTTCCTCGGCGTCCCGTAGCGGAAGCGATTGTGCACCGTGGCGTACTCGAGCAGCTCGCCCGAGGCGATGAGACGGTCGAACTCCGCGTCGTCGACGAAGTAATAGTGCTCCTCGTCGGTCTCGCCTGGCCGCGGTGCGCGTGTCGTCGCCGACACCGAGAGGTGGATCTCGGGGTGCGTCTCGGCGATCCGTGCCGCGACGGTGCCCTTGCCGACGGCTGTCGGACCCGCGAGCACGACGAGCCGGCTGCGTCCGGCGCGGGGCCTGATCTCGGGCCACCGCTCGTCGAGGTAGGCCTCGATCGCACGTCGCTGACGTGCGCCCAGCCCGCCGAGGCGCTTGACCGGCGAGATGCCCAACTGCTCCAGGATGCGGTCGCGCTTGCCCTCACCGATCGCCGGGATGCTCGTCAGGAACTCCGTGACCCGCATCGTGCCGGCCGGCGATGCGGGGTCGGCGAACGCGCGTCGCACGAGCTCCTGGGGCGTGATGACGCGCATCGCCACGTCCTTCTTCAGCGAGGCCCGCGCACGCCGCGCCTCGACCGCCCGGCGGGATGCCGCAGCTCGGTCGACTTCGGGAGGGTGCTGTGCGTCAGCCATGTGATTCCTCTCGGTACAGCGCGGAGCGCTCCCGGATGCGCGCCACGAGGCCGTCCGGGCCGGCCGTGAGGACGCTTCGGCTCTCGGAGGCGATGACGTTCCCAGCGACCCCTCCGAAGAGTGCGGTCAGATCCTCAGGCGCCGCGCCCTGTGCTCCGAACCCGGGCGCGAGAATGGGCGCCCCGCGGAGCACGTCGTCGGTCAGCCCGAACTCCATGCGGTCCACGGTCGCGCCGATCACGAGGCCGATCGGACCCAGTCCTCCCTCGAAGGCCGCGGAGCCGTTGACCCAGGAGATGTCGCGCGCGACCCGCGACGCCACCGTCTCGCCATCGGCGGCCGCGACATCCGTCGTCTGGGCGGTCTGGAGGGCTGCAGCCTCGGGGTTGCTCGTCGCGGCGAGGACGAACACGCCCTTGCCGTGGCGGACCGCGAGCGTCAGCGTTCCCCGAAGCGACTCGGGGCCGAGGTAGGGGCTCACGGTGACGGCATCCGCCTCGAGGGACGACCCCGCGGCGAGCCATGCCTCGGCATAGGCGTCCATGGTCGAGCCGATGTCGCCTCGCTTGGCATCGGCGATGACGACGAGTCCCGCAGCCCGCCCCGCCGCCATGACATCCTCCAGCGCCGCGAACCCGGCCGAGCCGAAGCGCTCGAAGAAGGCGACCTGAGGCTTGACGATCCCGACACGACCTGCGGCGGCGTCGATCACTCGCAGCCCGAACTCACGCAGACCCGCGCCGGAGGCATCCAGACCCCACTCGTGAAGCAGGTGCGCGTGGGGGTCGATGCCGACGCACAGCGGCCCGAACTCGGCGACGGCGGCGGACAGCCGCTCCGGGAACCCCGTCACAGGCGCGCTGCCCGCTCGATGGCGTACTCCTGCAGGCTCTTGACGTCGAAGCCCTCGCGCAGCACCGGCAGCGCGCTGACGGCGGCACCGAGAACCGCCATCGTCGTGAACAGGGCCTTGTCGGCGGCGACCGCCGCCGCGCGGATCTCGTAGCCGTCCGCGCGCGCAGCGCCTCCGCTCGGGGTGTTGACGATCATGTCGATCTCACCGGCGTTGATGAGGTCCACGATGTTCTGCTCGCCGGAGACCTGCGTCTCGGAGTACTTGCTCACCACGCGCACCCGGATGCCGTTGCGCGCGAGGATCTCCGCGGTGCCCTCTGTCGCGACGAGCGTGTAGCCGAGCTCCTGCAGGCGGTGGGCCGGCAGGATGACGGCGCGCTTGTCGTCGTCGGCCACCGAGATGAAGACCGTCCCCTCGAGCGGCATGCCGCCGTACGCGGCCTGCTGGCTCTTGGCGAAGGCGGTCGGGAAGTCCCGGTCGATGCCCATGACCTCGCCGGTCGAGCGCATCTCGGGCCCGAGGACCGAGTCGACCATGAGGCCGTCCTTCGTGCGGAACCGCTTGAACGGCAGGACGGCCTCCTTGACGGAGACCGGCGCATCCAGCGGCACGCGGGATCCGTCGATCTCGGGAAGGAGCCCTTCGGCCTTCAACGCGGCGATCGTGGCGCCGGTCATGATGCGCGCCGCCGCCTTCGCGAGCGGGATGCCGAGCGCCTTCGAGACGAACGGCACCGTGCGCGACGCCCGCGGGTTCGCCTCGATCACATAGAGCACGCCGGCACTCACGGCGAACTGGACGTTCAGCAGGCCTCGCACGCCCACGCCCTCGGCGATCGCCCTGGTGGCCTCGCGGACCCGGTCGATCTCGGTGCGCCCGAGCGAGATGGGCGGCAGGGTGCAGCTCGAATCGCCGGAGTGGATGCCGGCCTCTTCGAGGTGCTCCATGACACCGCCGATGTACAGCTCGTCCCCGTCGTAGAGTGCGTCGACGTCGATCTCGACGGCGTCGTCGAGGAACCGGTCGACCAGGAGCGGCTTGCCCGGCTCGACGATCACCTCTCCCGCCGTGCGGACGAAGTAGTCGCGGAGGCTGTCGGTGTCGTACACGATCTCCATGCCGCGGCCGCCGAGCACGAAGCTCGGCCGAACGAGGACGGGGTACCCGATGTCCTCCGCCACCGCCACGGCCCCCTCGACGTCCGTGGCCGTGCCGTGCCGGGGAGCGATCAGACCCGCGGTGTCGAGGATCTCGCTGAACAGCTGGCGCTCCTCCGCGAGGTCGATCGCACTCGGGCTCGTGCCGAGGATGCGGTACCCGGCGTCCTCGATGCCCTTCGCGAGCCCGAGGGGCGTCTGGCCGCCGAGCTGGCAGATGACACCGAGGATCTCGCCGGACTGCGCCTCGGCGTGGAGCACCTCGAGGACGTCCTCGAGCGTCAGCGGCTCGAAGTACAGGCGGTCGCTGGTGTCGTAGTCCGTGGAGACGGTCTCCGGATTGCAGTTGACCATGACGGTCTCGTAGCCCGCTTCGGACAGCGCGAAGGACGCGTGCACGCACGAATAGTCGAACTCCACCCCCTGCCCGATGCGGTTGGGACCCGAGCCGATGATGACGACCTTGGTGCGCTCGGACGGCGTGACCTCGGTCTCGAAGTCGTAGCTCGAGTAGTGGTACGGCGTCAGCGCGGGGAACTCCCCCGCGCACGTGTCGACCGTCTTGAAGACGGGACGGATGCCGAGCCCGTGGCGGACCCCGCGCACCTCCGCTTCGCTGTCGCCGCGGAGCTGAGCGATCTGGGCGTCGCTGAAGCCGTGATCCTTCGCGGCGCGCAGGGTCGCGGCATCCAACTCCCCCGCCTGACGGACGAACTCGGCCACCTCGTTGATGAGGACGATCTGGTCGAGGAACCACGGGTCGATCGCCGTCGCCTCGAACGCCTGCGCGACGGTGGCTCCCTTGCGCAGCGCCTGCTGGACCACGATGATCCGGCCGTCGGTGGGCGTCCGCGCGACGTCGAGGAGCTCGTCGACGGAGTGAGGCTCGTCGCCCCAGTGGAAGCTCGAGCCGCGCTTCTCGAGCGAGCGGAGCGCCTTCTGCAGCGCTGTCGCGTAGTTGCGCCCGATGGCCATGGCCTCGCCGACCGACTTCATGGTCGTCGTCAGGGTCGTGTCGGCGGCCGGGAACTTCTCGAAGTTGAACCGCGGGACCTTCACCACGACGTAGTCGAGCGTCGGCTCGAAGCTCGCCGGTGTCACCTTGGTGATGTCGTTCGGGATCTCGTCGAGGCGGTAGCCGATGGCGAGCTTGGCCGCGATCTTCGCAATGGGGAAGCCGGTCGCCTTCGATGCGAGCGCCGACGAGCGGGAGACGCGCGGGTTCATCTCGATGACGATGATCCGGCCGGTGGCCGGGTCGACCGCGAACTGGATGTTGCAGCCACCCGTGTCGACGCCGACGGCGCGGATGATGTCGATGCCGATGTCGCGGAGCTTCTGGTACTCCCGGTCGGTGAGCGTCAGCGCCGGCGCGACCGTGATCGAGTCGCCCGTGTGCACGCCGACGGGATCGACGTTCTCGATCGAGCAGACGACCACGGTGTTGTCGGCCGTGTCGCGCATGAGCTCGAGCTCGTACTCCTTCCACCCGAGGATCGACTCCTCGAGCAGCACCTCACTGGTCGGCGAGTCGTGCAGGCCGGCACCGCCGATGCGGCGGAGGTCGGCCTCGTCGTACGCGAAGCCCGAGCCGAGGCCTCCCATCGTGAACGAGGGACGGACGACGAGCGGGTAGCCGAGCTTCTCGGCACCCTCGATCAGGTCGTCCATCGAGTGGCAGATGACGGATGCTGCGACATCCGCCCCCGCATCCAGCACGAGCTGCTTGAAGATCTGGCGGTCTTCGCCCTTGTTGATCGCCTCGAAGTTCGCGCCGATGAGCTCGATGTCGTACTTCTCGAGGATCCCGTTGTTGTGCAGGTCGATCGCGGCGTTGAGCGCCGTCTGGCCGCCGAGCGTCGGGAGGATGGCGTCGGGCCGCTCCTTGGCGATGATCGTCTCGATCACCTGCCAGGAGATGGGCTCGATGTAGGTGGCGTCGGCGAAGTCCGGGTCGGTCATGATCGTCGCCGGGTTGGAGTTGACGAGGATGACGCGCACACCCTCTTCGCGCAGCACGCGGCACGCCTGGGTGCCCGAATAGTCGAACTCGCAGGCCTGGCCGATGACGATCGGACCCGACCCGATGACGAGGACGCTCTTGATGTCTTCGCGCTTTGGCATCAGTTGTTCTCTCCGTGTCCCGATTCCTCGGCTGCATGTCCCGAATTCTGCGGCTTCGACCCGCCCTCGGCGGTCGAAAGTGGGACACGACCGCCCTGCCGAGCATCGAGGTTCGCGACGACGAGGTCGCGGAAGCGGTCGAACAGATAGTTGGCGTCGTGGGGTCCGGCGGCGGCCTCGGGGTGGTACTGCACCGAGAACGCAGGGATGTCGAGGGCGCGGAGGCCTTCGACGACCTGGTCGTTGAGGCCGACGTGGCTCACCTCGATGCGGCCGTAGCCGTTCGGGCTGTCGAAGGCGCCGTCGAGCGGAGCGTCGACCGCGAAGCCGTGGTTGTGCGCCGTGATCTCGACGCGACCGGTCGACTTGTCGAGGACGGGCTGGTTGATGCCGCGGTGACCGAAGGGCAGCTTGTAGGTGCCGAGGCCGAGAGCGCGTCCGAGCAGCTGGTTTCCGAAGCAGATGCCGAAGAAGGGCAGGCCGTCGTCGAGCACACCGCGGAGGACCTCGACGTGGTCGTCCGATGCCGCCGGGTCGCCGGGGCCGTTGGAGTAGAAGACGGCGACCGGGTCGATGGCCCGGATGTCGTCGATCGAGACGTCCTGCGGCAGCACGTGGACGTCGAAGCCCCGGGCAGCGAGGTTGTCGACGGTCGCCTGCTTGACCCCGAGGTCGAGCACGGCGAGGTTGCCGATCCGCTCACCGGTCGCACGGGTCACCTCGGCCGCCTGCACCGAGACCTGTGCCGAGAGGTTCTGGCCGGCCATCGCGGGAGCCTCGAGCACGAGTCGCAGCTGCTCCTCGTCGTCGATGCCCGCCGCCTCGCCGGAGAAGATCCCGCCGCGCATGCTCCCCGCCGAGCGGATGTGGCGCGTCACTGCCCGCGTGTCGATGCCGCTGATGCCGATCACGCCGTCGCTTACGAGGGCGTCGTCGAGCGACTCGTCCGCGCGCCAGTTGGAGACCACGCGGGAGGGGTCGCGCACGATGTAGCCCGACACCCAGATGCGGCGGGACTCGGGGTCCTCGCCGTTCATGCCGGTGTTTCCGATGTGGGGCGCGGTCTGCAGGACGATCTGTCCGGCGTATGACGGGTCGGTCAGCGTCTCCTGGTAGCCGGTCATGCCGGTCGAGAAGACGACTTCGCCGAAGGTGATGCCGTGGGCGCCGTAGGCGCGGCCGATGTGTCGGGTGCCGTCTTCGAGGACGAGGACGGCGGGGTCGGCCTGGAACAGGGAGGTCATGCGTCGTTTCCTGTCGTGGTCGGAGTGAGGAGGTCGGTGATCGCATCGGCCACGGCGCGGGCCGAGGCATCCTGCGGTCGGAAGAAGGAGTCGACGACGGTGCCGTCGTCAGTGCGCCAGTCGATGCGCACGAGGCCGCCGGGTTCCACGACCCGGTCGATCGCGACGGTCGCCTGCTCGGCCGCTTCGAGGCGGTCCAGCGCCAGGAACAGCCGCGGCTGACCGGTCAGGTCCACGGCGACGCCTGCGCTCGTGAGCGTCAGATCGGCCCGCGACCGGAAGGCGAGTCCCTTGATGGCGAGGCGCTCCAGCGGCTCTGCGTGCTTGGTCGTGGCGACGTAGAGAACGCCGAAGGATGCCAGTACGGCGGCTCCGGCCGGCGCCTCCCCCACGGGTGCGGTGGTTGCGCTGTCCCTGCGCGTGCGCCGGAGCCAGGCCCACACGAGGGAGAAGAGCAGAGCGCCCGCGAGGCTGATCATGGTCAGCACCGCGCCGTCGCGGGTCATGCCCGCACCCCCGGCGTGTCGAGGACCAGACCCTCGGCGACCGTGGGCCGGCCGCGGTGGAGCGTCCAGCGCACCTCACCGGGCAGCTCACGGCCGAGGTAGGGCGAATTGAGGCTTCGTCCCGCGAGGTCGTCGGTCGAGAATGAGCGCACGGGCGACGGGTCGTAGAAGGTGACGGATGCCGCGTGCCCGGCGCTGATCGGCGTGCCGTGCCCGGCGAGCCGGCCGATGCGCGCGGGCGTTCGCGCCATGATCCGCGCGACGTCGGCCCACACGATGAGGCCGGTGTCGACCATCGCCTGCTGGACGACACGCAGGGCGCTCTCGAGGCCGACCATCCCGTTCGCCGCGGCCTGCCACTCGCACGCCTTCGCTTCGTCGGGATGCGGTGCGTGGTCGGTGGCGACGATGTCGATCGTGCCGTCGGCGAGGCCCTCGCGCACGGCGTGCACATCCTCCTCGCGGCGCAGCGGCGGGTTGACCTTGAACCGCGCGTCGTAGCCGCGGGCCAGCTCATCGGTCAGCAGCAGGTGGTGCGGGGTCACCTCGGCGGTGACGTTGACGCCCCGCTTCTTGGCCCAGCGGATGATGTCGACCGATCCCGCGGTGGAGAGGTGGCAGACATGCAGCCGCGATCCGACGTGCTCAGCCAGCAGGACGTCGCGGGCGATGATCGACTCCTCCGCGACCGCGGGCCAGCCCGCCAGGCCGAGTTCGGCCGACACGCTGCCCTCGTTCATCTGCGCGCCCTCGGTGAGGCGGGGGTCCTGCGCGTGCTGGGCGATGACACCGTCGAACGCCTTCACGTACTCGAGTGCCCGGCGCATGATCAGCGGATCCCAGACACAGAAGCCGTCGTCGCTGAAGACCCGGACGCGGGCGCGCGAGTCGGCCATCGCGCCGAGCTCGGCGAGTCGCTCGCCCTTCTGCCCCACGGTCACGGCGCCGATCGGCTGAACCGTCACGTATCCCGCTGCTTCGCCGAGGGCGAGCTCCTGCTCAACGACTCCGGCCGTGTCGGCGACGGGAGAGGTGTTCGGCATGGCGAAGACGGCTGTATAGCCTCCGGCCGCAGCAGCGCGGGAGCCGGTGAGGATCGTCTCGGATGCCTCGTACCCGGGTTCGCGCAGGTGCGTGTGCAGGTCCACGAGGCCCGGCAGAGCGATGAGCCCGTCGACGTCGACCACCGTTGCGCCTGCACGGGTCAGCCCCGAACCGACCTCGGCGATGAGGCCGTCCTCGATCACCAGGTCTGCGGCCTCGCCGCCCTCGAGACGCGCGCCGCGGAAGAGAAGCACCTCAGTCACCGTTCTCCCCTTTCATCGGTCGCGCCCGCAAGCAGCAGGTAGAGCACCGCCATGCGCACCGAGACGCCATTGGTCACCTGGTCGAGCACGGTGGAGCGTGGCGAATCGGCGGCGACGGCGGAGATCTCCAGGCCACGGTTCATCGGGCCCGGGTGCATGACCATGCTACCGGTGCCGAGGGCGGCGAGCCGCGTCGCGTCAAGCCCCCAGCGCCGGGAATACTCCCGTTCAGTGGGGAAATATGCCGCGTTCATGCGCTCGAGCTGGATGCGCAGCATCATGAGCGCGTCGCAGCCCTCCTCGATCGCCTCGTCCAGGTCGTAGAGAACACGGGCGGGCCAGGCGGAGACGTCCTGCGGCACGAGCGTCGGCGGTGCGACGAGCGTGACCTCTGCGCCCAGGGTGTGGAGCAGCCAGACGTTCGATCGCGCGACCCGCGAGTGCAGGATGTCGCCGACGATCGTGACGCGGCGCCCGTCCAGGTCACGGCCGCGGCTGTCGTCCCCGAAGGTGCGCTTGCGGATCGTGTAGGCGTCCAGCAGGGCCTGGGTCGGGTGCTCGTGGGTGCCGTCGCCGGCATTGACGACACCGGCCGTGATCCATCCGCTCGTCGCGAGGGTCCGAGGCGCACCGGAGGCTCCGTGGCGGATGACGACAGCATCCGCCCCCATCGCCTGAAGGGTCTGCGCGGTGTCCTGCAGGGATTCGCCCTTGGAGACGCTCGACCCCTTCGCCGAGAAGTTGATGACGTCCGCTGAGAGCCGCTTGGCGGCGGCCTCGAACGAGATGCGCGTGCGGGTCGAGTCCTCGAAGAAGAGGTTCACGACCGTCTTGCCCCGCAGCGTCGGAAGCTTCTTGACTTCGCGGCGCTGGGTGCCTGCCATGTCCTCTGCGACATCGAGGATGCGGAGGGCCTCCTCGCGGGCGAGGGTCTTGGTGTCGAGCAGGTGCCTCATGACTCGATCGTCACCTCCTCGGCGCCGTCGACTTCCGCCAGGCGCACATTGACGCGCTCCTCGCGTGCGCTGGGCAGGTTCTTGCCGACGAAATCCGGACGGATGGGCAGCTCGCGGTGCCCGCGGTCGACGAGGGCCGCCAGGCGCACGGCCGCGGGACGTCCGATGTCCTGCAGGGCGTCGAGTGCCGCTCGGATGCTGCGCCCCGAAAACAGCACATCATCGACGAGCACGACGGTCTTGCCGTCGATGCCCCCCGGGGGGATGTCGGTCCGCTGGGGCGCGCGCGTCGGATTGCGGTGCAGGTCGTCGCGGTACATCGTGACGTCGAGAGCACCGACCGGAACGGGCTCACCCCCGAATTCGGCGACGAGCGCGGCGACACGGCGGGCGAGGGCGACGCCTCGAGTGGGGATGCCGAGGATGACCAGATTGTGGGGGCCCTTGTTCGACTCCAGGATCTCGTGGGAGATCCGAGTCAGTGCCCGGGCGATGTCGGCCTCGTGCAGCACGGTTCGCGTGCTCATCCGCCGCTCCCTTCTCCGCCTCACAGGACGGGGTTAAAGGTTGCTTTGTGGTGCTTCCACCCTACCCGACCCGCGCGAGCTCTCCGCGAGGCGGGGGATCGTGCCGAGACAGGTGCGCCGGATGCCCTGTCTCGGCGATAAACCCTGTCTCGGCGACCCCCGAGCGGGCGTCGCCGCCGGGGCGGGTCGGGTCAGGCGGCGGGCGCGGCCCGGAGCGCGTCGTCGTCGACCTGTGACGCCCGGATCGGGTGGCCCTGACTGGTGAGGCACTTGCCGCTCGCGAGATCCCACTTCCAGTCGTGCAGAGAGCACGTGAGGACGCCGTCCTCGATCTTGCCCGTCTTCGTGAGGTCTGCCCGGAGGTGCGGACAGCGGCGCTGCACCATCCACTCGCCCAGCTGCGCATCCTCGGTCTGGTCGGTCTGCTCGGCGTACCAGTTCTCGACGTACTCGATGCGGTCGCGGGACAGGCACTTGAGGAAGGTCGTCAGGAACTCGTTGAACTTGCCGCTGCGGCCGACCTGGAACTGCATCGACAGGAAGATCGAGTTCGACCAGTCGATCTCCTGGTCGGCGATGTTGGTCGAGACGAGGTCGGCGGGAATCGTGTACCAGTAGATGCACTCCTCGCCGGCGTACTCCCGCACCTTGGCCTTCGGGAAGTCCACGACCATGTCGAGGTCTCCGATACGGAAGCGGACGTTCCCGCCGACGCCGTTGCGGATCGTGCGTGCACGGCGCAGCAGCGGCTCCCACCACTCCTTGATCGCCGCGAGCATCTCGTCGGGCGGCAGGACGGCCGCGCGGGATGCCTCCTCCGCCCGAACCTCGTCCTGTCGGGTGTCGCGCTGCTCGGCCAGATACGACCACTTGTCGTCGAAGACACGATCGATCTCGGCATCCGTGTACAGGGTCTGCGTGACCCTCAGCTCGCCGTGCTCCAGCTCGACGACCGTGCCCGGCAGGAACTCGTACCCCTTCTGCTCGGGCCGCTGGTCGCGCATGTGCGCCAGGAACTCGCGCTGATCCGTGAAGATCGAGTCGCCCTCGACGCCCTGCCCGTTGTAGCGGAACAGCTCTTCGCGGAGGAACATCGGGGGCCCCGCCATGGGGAAGACGTGCTCGGCATCCACCTTCTCGATGTAGTACATCGCCCGCTTGTTCTGGGCGTCGCGCTTGAGCTTGGCGAAGTTCTGCTTGGCGTCCTGCGGCAGGTCGTAGACCATCGGCCACCATATGGCTCCCGACACCTGCGTGAAGTACGCCTCGGGCTTCGAGAACGAGAGCAGCTTCTCGAGGTCGAGCGGATGCGAGTCGTTCTGGTTCAGGATGCTGGCAGTCCCGTCGTCGACGCTCAGCGAGGAGTCGCCGATCGGGCCGTCGCTCGGCGCGCGCAGCGGCGTCACCATGAGCGTGAGATCGCCGAACTGCAGCGGAACACCTGCCTGCGTATAGACGATGTTGTCGTAGCCGAGCGTGCGCAGATCGCTCTCGAGGTCGTCTGTCGGATAGTCCGGAAGCAGGACCTTGATGTCCTTCGGCACGTAGCGGTGCATGAGCGCCGGGTCGAAGTGGTCGCGGTGGCGGTGCGAGACGTACAGGAAGTCGGCCTTGCCGAAGCGCTCCCAGTCGAGCCCCCGGTTATCGGGGAACGGGAACCAGGAGCCGAAGAACGTCGGTCCGATGACCGGGTCGCAGAGGATGCTCCCTCCGGCCGTCTCGATGAACATTCCGGCGTGGCCGAGGCCAGTGATCCGCATGCGAGCCCTCCCGTTTCGAACTACACGAGTCTAGGCGAGGGCTCCCGCGAGGACGGGCCGACCGGCCGCTCCCGGGGCTTCAGCTCTCGAACAGGCCCCGGATGTCATCTGCCGTCAGGGTGGACGCGAAGACCGCCTCGTCGTCCATGACTGCCGCGAAAAGCCGCGCCTTTCGCCGCTGGAGCGCCAGCACCTTCTCTTCGATGGTGCCCGCGGAGATGAGCCGGTAGACCATGACGCTCCGCTGCTGGCCGATGCGGTGAGCGCGGTCGACCGCCTGGGATTCGGCAGCCGGGTTCCACCAGGGGTCGAGCAGGAAGACGTAGTCGGCCTCGGTCAGCGTCAGTCCGAACCCGCCGGCTTTGAGGCTGATGAGGAAGACCGGCGCATCGCCCTCCCGGAACGATGAGACCACCTCGCCACGGCGTCGCGTGCTCCCGTCCAGTCGCACGTGGGCGATGCGGTGAGCGTCCAGTCGTTCCTCGACGAGATCGAGGAACGAGGTGAACTGGCTGAACACGAGCACGCGGTGCCCCTCCGCGACCACTTCGTCCAGGTGCTCCAGGAGCGCGTCCAGCTTGCTGGGGACGATCTGCGCATGATCGTCGTCGACGAGTCCCGGTGCGAGGGCGAGCATCCGCAGCAGGGTCAGCGAGCGAAAGACGATGAAGCGGTTGCGGTCCAGGTCGTCGAGGAGCCCCAGCACCTTCTGCCGCTCGCGCTGCAGCGCCATGTCGTATGCCGCACGGTGTGCGGGGCTGAGCTCGACCCGCACCTCCTGCTCCTGCTTGGGCGGCAGGTCCCGGGCGACGAGCTCCTTCGTCCGGCGCAGCAGGACCGGGCGGATGCGCCGGCGGAGCCGTGCGAGCCGCGCCTCACGGAAGGCGCCGCCGTCCTGGTTCTCGGGCACCTTGCCCTTCTCGATCGGCTGCACATACTCCTCACGGAATCTGCGGGCGGAGGCGAACAGTCCTGGTGCCACAAGCGACAGGATCGACTGGAGCTCGCTGAGGCTGTTCTCCAGCGGCGTTCCCGTCACGGCATACGTGACGTCAGCGGTGAGCTGCTTCACGGCGGCGTGCAGCGCGGTCTGCGCGTTCTTGACGAACTGGGCTTCGTCCAGGATGACGCCGGCCCAGCGGATCGATGCGAACTCCTGCGCTTCGAGCCGGAGGATCGTGTAGGTGGTCACGACGATGTCGGCGGATGCCGCGGCATCCGTCGCCGTCGAACGTCCCCGTGCGGCCGTCGCGCCGACCACCGCGACCCGAAGATCGGGCGTGAAGCGCGCGGCCTCGCTCTGCCAGGTCGACATGACCGAGGTCGGGGCGATCACGAGGAAGGGGCGCCGCTCCCCCGTCTCACGCGCGTGAGCGACGAGCGCGAGCAGCTGCAGGGTCTTGCCGAGACCCATGTCGTCAGCCAGCACGCCGCCGAGCCGGTGCCGCCACAGGAACGCGAGCCAAGCGAATCCCTCGCGCTGGTACGGGCGGAGATCGGCCCGAAGCAGCTGCGGAAGAGGAGTCGACTCGACCCGCTCCACGTCTCGCAGTCCTTCTGCCGCCGCACGCCACGACACCGCGGGCAGGCTCTCGTCGGCGAGGTCCTCGAAGTCCGCCCACAGCGCCGCCTGATAGCGGCTGATCCGTGGACCGGTCTCCCACTCGCGCAGCTCGGCGGCCTCCTGGATGAGATCGCGGAGCCGCTGCAAGGAGGGATGCCCCAGCGAGAAGTAGCCGCCGTCCGCGAGCAGAACCTTCTTGCGGCCCTTCGCCAGTGCGGTGAAAAGAGTCGAGAACGGGATCGTCCTCCCGTCGATCGTGACGATCACGCCGAGGTCGAACCAGTCCGGGTCGGTGGTCTCGACCGTGCTGACGGTGACGCGCGGATCGCCCGACAGCTCGCGATAGTCCGGCCGGGTGCCCCGGCAGACGATCCTGACGTCCTCGAGCGCCTCCAAGGCGGGCAGTGTCTCGGCGCCGAATGCCGCCGCATCGAGACCGGTGAGACTCCCGCTCGGCGTGAAGGGGATCGGTGCCGACTCCGCCCACAGCGACTCCACCGCAGAGCGGACGGCGTCCTCGACCGAGGCATCGTGATCGAGGCTGTCGCCCCGGTACGGCAGCGGACCGAGGCCGTCGTAGTCCCACGCGAAGTCGAAGTCGATGCGATGGCCGGGTGCGAAGCCCACGTTCAGGACGAGCCTCGGACGCGCCGGTTCCGGGAGGGCGACGCCGATCGCCTCGACCTGCGTCCTCCGAACGATCCGGACGAGCTGCTCCGCGATGAACTCCCGCTCGTCCTCAGGTGGGACGGTGAGCGGCTCGGCGGCCGAGAGCAGCGCATGAACGGGCCCGGTGAGCACGGCGGGCGCGAGCACGAGCACGATCCGCTCCCGCTCGACCCTGAAGGAGTAAAGGCCGGACCGGCCGACCGCTCGCACAGTGGCGGCATCCCGAAGCTCGCCGCCGATCCGCACGGCCGGTGTGAGCTGCAGTCCGTCGCCCGTCCGTTCGATCCGCAGAGCCGCACTCGCTTCGGCCGCGAGTGACACCTCTTGGGTCCGCTTCGTCGGGATGATCGGGATGCCGAGGCTCGCCGCCCGCGCCAGGTGCGGCCACAGCAGGCTCGAGGCGATGTCGTCGAGCGTGAGCCACTCCGAGGCGTCGGACAGGCCGCCGAACACGGTCAGGTCGCGACCGATGCTGTGCAGTTCGACGAGCCATCGCGCCTGCGCGGAGTCGTAGCCGTGGCTCGGCCGGCGGACGGAGTCCCAGGACGCCTCGCCCTTGATCCACGCCTCGGTCCGGGCGCTGCGCTCGAGCGGACGCAGGCCGACCTGCACGCCATGCCCGGACTTCGCCAGCCCGCGCGGGGTGGCCGTCTCCGCTCTCAGGGGCGACCATTCCGACGGGGAGCGGCGCGCCCGCTGCCGAAGTTCGACGCCGAGAGCGAGCTTCGTCCGGACCGGTCCGGGACTCGGGTCGTCGAGCACGGCGCGCCAGGAGCTCTCCACTGCGGTGCCGACCTCCCGCTGCGCCCGCCGATTGCTCTCGAGCATCGTGGCGACGAGGTGCTTGCACTCCGACTGCACCGGGCAGGTGCATGATGCCGAGACCACCGGGCGATCGATCCGGCGCGGATCGAGGCGGATGACGCATCGGTACCGATGCGCGGCACTGCCGTCCACCACGGACCGGAGGACTCCCTCGCCCGGATCCCACGTGAGGGACCGCACTGCGCCGGCCTGGAAGTAGTCCAGTCCGCGCGCGTACGAGCCCTCGTCTGCCCGGCCGCGGATGTGCTCGACCGCGACGAAGGGAGGACTCACACCACCCATGATCTCAACCGGTCAGGCACCCCGGGTCAGGACCGCGCGTTCAGGAGGCGCGGGCGATGCGCGCGAGGACGCCGTTCAGGAACGACCCGGACTCGTCGGTCGAGAATTCCTTCGCGAGCTCGACGGCCTCATCGATGGCGACACCGGCGGGGACGTCGTCGTTGTAGAGGACCTCCCACACCGCGATGCGCAGGAGAGCGCGGTCGACGGCGGGCATCCGGGCGAGCGACCAGTCCTTCGCGAAGGTCGTGATCTGCTCGTCGATCGCGTCGCGATTGTCGATCACGCCGTCCACGATCTCGCGTGCGTACAGCCATGAGGCCTCGCGGGAAGGCTCGCTCGCCGCGCGCTTCGCCTCTGCCGCGAGGATCGCCGCCGGCTCGTCCCCTCGGACGTCGGCCTGGAAGAGGATGTCGAGCGCGCGTTTGCGCGCTTTCGTACGAGCGCTCATGGAGTGGGAGTCGTCCCGCTCAGCTCACGCGGCCGAGGTAGTCGCCCGTGCGGGTGTCGACCTTGACCTTGGTGCCGGTCTCGACGAACAGCGGCACCTGGATCTCGTAGCCGGTCTCGACCGTGGCGGACTTGGTGCCGGCCGACGAGCGGTCGCCCTGCAGGCCCGGCTCGGTGTAGGTGATCTCGAGGATGACGGATGCCGGGAGCTCGACGTAGAGCGGATTGCCGTTGTTCAGCGCGATCTGCACCTGCTGGTTCTCCAGCAGGAAGTTCGCTGCGTCACCGACAGTGGCGGCGCCCACCGTGATCTGGTCGTAGTCGGCGACATCCATGAAGACGAAGCCTTCGCCGTCGTTGTACAGGTAGGTGAAGTCCCGGCGGTCGACGTTTTCGATCTCGATCTTCGCACCGGCGTTGTAGGTGCGGTCGACGACCTTGCCCGAGACGACGTTCTTCAGCTTGGTGCGGACGAAGGCGCCGCCCTTGCCGGGCTTCACGTGCTGGAACTCGATGACGTTCCACAGCTGTCCGTCGATGCTGAGGACGACGCCGTTCCTGATGTCTGCGGTCGATGCCATGGCTGAAGGAGATCCGTTCGTGAGGAGAGTCAGGGGGCGGTCGCGGGCGGCTCGAGAGGTGAGCGACGCGCGGGCCGACATTCGATTCTACGGGATGCCGCGTCCCTGCCCCTGATCAGCCCTCGGCCTGGCCCGTGATCACGTCGATCAGTCGCTCCACGGCGGTGCTGTAGCCGGACACCCCCTCGCCGATGACATGGACGATGGCGACATCCGCCACGTGTGAATGGTGCCGGAACGACTCACGGGCCATCACGTCGGAGATGTGCACTTCGGCGATCGGCAGGGCGACGCCCGAAAGCGCGTCTCGCAGCACCACCGAGGTATGCGTGAGTCCACCGGGGTTGATGACGATGCCCGCACAGTCGATGCGTGCGTCGTGGATCGCATCGATCAGCACGCCCTCGTGGTTGCTCTGCACCGCGCGCACCTCGAAGCCTCGTGCCGCGGCCGTCGATGCGACCAGCGCTTCCACATCCTGAAGTGTCTGAGACCCGTAGATCTCCGGCTCCCGTGTGCCGAGGAGGTTGAGATTGGGGCCGTTCACGAGGAGAAGCCGGCGTGGCGGAGTCATGCTCGCACGATATCAGCGGGCCGTCAGGGCAGCCGCCGGGCCATGACGAGCTCCGGCCCGATGGGTCCGGTCAGCGTCTCACCGGTCGGCTCGAAGCCGGCGCGCCGGTAGGCCTCCTGGGCGCGGTGATTGTCGCGATGCACGTCGAGCGTCAGTTCACTGAGTCCTTGGTCGGCGGTGAAGTCTGCGGCTGCCGCGAGGAGAGCATCGATCGCACCCGCCCCCCGATGCGCAGGGCGCACCCACACCCCGACGACGAAGGCTCGCCGGTCGTCGACGATCCTCCCGAGATGGTCGGCCTGACCTGTCGCCCGGATGAGGACGCTGACTGTCCCGATCGCCTCCCCGTCGACCGCGGCGACGAACTGCGCGACGGATCCGCCCTCGGCGGCGTTCCGCGTCCGGTCACGCCAGAAGCCTTCGTCGCGGCCGGCAGCCTCGGCGTGCGTCTCCAGAAAGGCGATGGCCGCGTGCGGGTCTGCCAGCGCCTCCATCCGAAGGTCGCGCACGAGACGCCACTCCTCGCGTCCGATCCGGTGCACCGAGACCGCGGCGGCTCCCGCGCTCAGCTTGCGATCTCCTGGTACGCGGCGAAAAGGAGCGACTCATCCGGCGCCTGCAGCACCGTGGGGCGCGCGATGTCGTCGAGCACGATGAAGCGCAGCATCCCGGCGCGGCTCTTCTTGTCGCGCTGCATCGTGGCCAGCAGCTGGGGCCAGGCGCCTGCCCGGTACGTCGTGGGCAGCCCGAGCAGCTCGAGGATGTCGCGATGCCGTTGCGCGGCGGCATCCGGGAGCCTGCCCGCCAGTCGCGAGAGCTCTGCCGCGAAGACCATGCCCACCGAGATCGCAGCGCCGTGGCGCCAGCGGTAGCGCTCGGAGTGCTCGATCGCGTGACCGAGCGTGTGCCCGTAGTTCAGGATCTCGCGGAGCCCCGCCTCGCGGAGGTCCTGCCCGACGACGTGCGCCTTCATGCCGATCGCCAGCTCGATGCAGCGACGGAAAGCCTCGCTCGTCGGATCGACGACCGCGACCGGATCGGCCTCGATGAGGTCGAGGATCTCGGGCGCCCAGATGAAGCCGGCCTTCACCACTTCGGCAAACCCCGCTGTGCGCTCGTTCGCGGACAGTCCGTCCAGCAGGGCGAGGTCGCAGACGACCGCCTCGGGCGGCCAGAACGCCCCGACGAGGTTCTTCCCCTCGGATGTGTTGATCCCGGTCTTGCCGCCCAGCGCGGCGTCAACCATGCCGAGCACCGTCGTCGGCACCTGGATGACCGCCACACCGCGGAGCCACGTGGCCGCCACGAATCCGGCGAGGTCGGTCACGGCGCCGCCGCCGAAGCCGACGATCGCATCCGTGCGCGTGAAGTCGGCCTGGCCGAGGATCTGCCAGCAGAACGCGGCCACCTCGACCCGCTTGCCCTGCTCGGCATCGGGGATCTCTGCGATGAGCACCTCCCGTGTGCCATCGGCGAGGAGGTTCTCCCGGAGGGCCGCGGCCTGATCCGCAAGGGTCGGCGGGTGCACGATCAGCACTTTGCGGGCGGCGGCCGGCACCGCGGTCGCAACTCGATCCAGGATGCCGCGGCCGATCGTCACCTCGTACGGCTGGTCGCCGGCGACCGTGATGGACGTGACGTCTGTCATGCGTTCTCCTCGGCGGGATCCCCGCTGTCGTCAGTGAAGGTCCGGGACCACGACACGATGTCGCTCACGATGTGCGAGAGGGGCCCGGTCGAGGTGTCGAAGGTGACATCGGCCACTTCGGAGTAGAGCTCGCTCCGCGACGCCAGAATCGACTCCCACCGGGTCACCGGATCTTCGCCCTCCGCCAGGAGCGGCCGGGAATCGCCGTGGATGCGGCCGCGCACGACATGCGGCGCGACCGTGAGCAGCACGACGCGCTGCTCGGCCAGATCGCGGCGGGTTTCGGCGTCGAGCACTGCTCCCCCGCCGAGCGCCACCACGCCGCCTCGCGCGAGAGCCTCCTGCACGGCGGCCCGCTCGGCCGCACGGAAGCGGGCTTCTCCGTGCGTGGCGAACAGCTGGGCGATGGGCCCGTGGTCCCGCACGACGAGACTGTCGGTGTCGGTGAACGGGACTCCCAGCTCGCGGGCGACGCGTCGTCCGATGCTGGTCTTGCCCGCACCCATCGGGCCGACGAGGACGATCGCCTCGGCCATGCTCTCCGTCACAGGCTCAGGAGAGCTCGGGCGCGAGCAGGCGGGGATCGCTCGCGTCGGCGGTGCGCAGCGTCTCGGGGATCGCGGCGACGTAGCTCTCGAGGTTGCGGCGGGTCTCGCGGATGCTGTCGCCGCCGAACTTCTCCAGCACGACGTCCGCCAAGACGACGGAGACCATCGCTTCGGCCACCACACCGGCGGCGGGCACCGCGCACACGTCCGAGCGCTGGTGGTGGGCCGCGGCGGTGTCGCCGGTGGCGATGTCGACGGTGCGCAGGGCGTGCGGCACGGTCGCGATGGGCTTCATGCCGGCGCGCACGCGGAGCACGGTCCCCGTCGACATGCCTCCTTCGGTGCCGCCCGCTCGGTCGCTCGATCGGGTGATGCCGTTGTCGGCCGCAAACAGCTCGTCGTGCGCCTGCGAGCCGCGCCGCGTCGTGGTGAGGAAGCCGTCGCCGACCTCGACGCCCTTGATCGCCTGGATGCTCATCAGCGCCTGCGCGAGCTTTCCGTCCAGGCGACGGTCCCAGTGCACGTGCGAGCCGAGCCCCGGCGGAAGCCCGTAGGCGAGCACCTCGACGATGCCGCCGAGCGTGTCACCCTCCTTGCGGGCGTCGTCGACCTCGGCGACCATGCGCGTGCTGGTGCCGGCATCGAAGCACCGCAGCGGATCGGCGTCGAGAGCGTCGACGTCATCAGGGGTCGGAAGCGCGGCGTCCTCGGGCACGCGCACGGGACCGATCGAGAGCGTGTGGCTCACCAGACGGATGCCGAGTTCGGCCAGGAACGCGCGTGCGATCGCGCCCAGCGCGACGCGAGCAGCCGTCTCGCGGGCACTGGCCCGCTCGAGAATCGGCCTGGCTTCGTCGAAGTCGTACTTCTGCATGCCGACGAGATCTGCATGACCCGGGCGAGGACGCGTGAGCGCCGCCCCGCGACCACGGGACTTCTCGGTGAGCTCGGCAGGGTCAGGGCTCATCACCTCGACCCACTTGGGCCACTCGGTGTTGCCGATGCGCAGGGCGATGGGGCTGCCGAGCGAGAGCCCGTGCCGAACGCCGCCCGAGATGTCGAGGGCGTCCTCTTCGAACTTCATGCGCGAGCCTCGGCCGTAGCCGAGCTTCCGTCGGGCGAGGTCGGCTTGGATGGCGGCGCGCGAGATGGGGACGCCTGACGGCAGACCTTCCATGATGGCGACGAGTTCTGGGCCGTGCGATTCGCCGGCCGTGAGCACGCGGAGCATTGATCTAGTCTCCCATGATCGCTTGGCGCATCGCGGCGAGGACGGCGGGCTCGTCATCGACGGGAACATCCGGGTCGCCCGAGGCGAAGATCCGCACCTGCAGGAGGGCCTGATGCAGCAGCATCCCGAGTCCCGAGACAGCGGGATGCCCGGCTCGCTGCCACGCCGAAGACAGCGTCGTCGGCCAGTAGCCGTAGACGACGTCCATGAGCGGGCCTCCGGCGCCCGCGAGGGCGTCGGCGACGGCATCCGTCACCGGCGCGTCGCCGGGCAGGGTCGCGATCGTGACCGATGCCGGGGCGTGAGCCGTCGCAGTCAGAGGCACCGCGACGACCTCGACACCGAGCTCATCGGCGAGGGGCGCGAACTCCAGCACGGCCTCGGGGCGTCGCGCGACGACCTCGACCCGGCGCGCGCCGAGCTCGCCGAGCGCCACGAGCGCCGATGTCGCCGTGGCACCGGCGCCGACGATACGCGCCTCTCCGACCTCGTCGACCCCCATCTCGCGCAGCGCTCGGACGAGTCCCCCGATATCCGAGTTGAAGCCGCGAGGTCCGCTCGAGTCGAGGAGCAGTGTGTTGACCGCGCCGGTCAGCTGAGCCGGCCGGTCGCGGACGACGGATGCGGCGAAGGCGCGGGTCTTCAGCGGGTACGTCAGGGAGAGACCGCGGAACGATTCGTCGAGGCTCGCGAGCTCGCGGTCGAAGATGTCAGCCGAGACCTGTCGCCGGCCGTACGACCACGGAAACCCCAGGACGCCGTACGCCGCGGCATGGAGGGCGGGCGATCGGCTGTGCTGGATCGGGTCGCCCCATACCTCCAGCTGCCGCCTACTGGCAGTACGAGGCATTCTCGCTCTTGGCGCACCAATCCTGCAGCTGGTCCACAGCGCGCAGATGCTCTTCGTACGTCGCGGAGAAGGTGGTCTCGCCGGTCGCGAGGTTCACCGCCACGAAATAGAGCCAATCACCGTCGGCCGGGTTGCGGGCACCGGCGATCGCGTCCTCACCGGGATTGCTGATCGGGCCGGGCGGGAGTCCGGTGTGGACGTACGTGTTGTAGATGTTGGACGCGTCTTCCCGCTGCTCGTCCGTCGTCCAGACGGTCCCGGTGATCCCCGCACCGTAGGCGACGGTGGCATCGGACTGAAGGGGCATTCCCTGGTCGATCCGGTTGAGGAAGACGCGGGCGATCTTGTTCATGTCGGCCGTGTCCGGACCCGACTCCTTCTGAATCACCGATGCGAGCGTCAGGACCTGAAGCCGTTCTGCTGCGGGCACGCCGAGGGCGTCGAGCCGGGCGAACGTCTCGTTCACCATTCGCGCGATCGCATCGTGCGCCGTCACCCCGGGATCGAAGGTGTAGGTCGCCGGGAAGAGGAATCCCTCGATGCTCGGTGCCTCGGCGGGAACACCGAACTGGGTGTAGTTCGCGGCCTCGGCGTTGAGTTCATCGATCGAGATGCCGGTCACGTCCGCGATCCTCTGCAGGGCATCCGCAGCGATCAGCCCCTCGGGGATGACCACGGTGTTGTCGACCTTGTTCGCGGGATCCTGCAGTGCGCTCAGAGCCGCGGCAGAGGTCATCTGCTTCTGGAGCGTGTAGACGCCCGGATAGAACATCGGGTTCTGGCCTGTGTCGACGAGCATGGCGTAGAACGCGTCGGGCGTCTTGGTCACGCCGGCGTCGTACAGCGACTGCGAGATGACGCTTCCGGTGTCGCCGGGCGACACCGTCACCATCGCCTCTCCATTGGCCAGCCCTTCCTCGTAGTCCTTGGGCTCCTCCCACCCCATCAGCTCGCGGATCTGGGATTCGTACGTGTTCCAGACATACAGGGCGCCTGCCGCGATGCCCCCGAGGAACATCAGCACGATCGCGAGTGCGATCCAGCCGCCGATCCGGCGACGGCGCCTGTTGGGACGAGGCGGGACGTCGCCGATCTCGTCCGAGGATCGGTTGCCCATGAAGAGATCCTCCAGGTTCGCCACCGTCGACGCATCCGTGCGCTCGGCGTTCGGAACGGGTCCGGTCAGCACGGCGGTGCGGGCCGGGTGCGGAACGGACGCCGAGGCGCCCACGACGTCGGCGAAGCCGGTGGCGGAAGCCGCGGGCTGCCGCGCGGCCGGCGCCGCAGAGGCGGCGTCGACGGGTGGAGCCTCTGCCGAGCGCGCGTCCGCCGGTCGCGGGAGCGCCGTCGACGATTCGCCGGAGCGCCCCTGCATGGCTTCACGCGCCGCGCGCCGAGAGAGCGGAAGCGCTCCCGTGGCGGGCCCGGGAGCGACCGTGGTGTGTGTCGGGACTGCGGACGACGGCTCGGAGACGGGCGGCGTCGTCGAACTGTCGGCCTCTACGGGGGCACCGGCTGCCGACTCGGGGCCTGCGGGGGGCGTCCGCCGCGGCCCTGGCGCCTCGCCGGCACGCGTGCGTGGGTCGGGCAGTTTGCCGAAAAGATCCGCAAACGGATCGTCGGACCGCGAAGTCGAGTCGGGCATAGTCAGAGAGGCTCCTCGTCCGAGGGGACGGACATTCCGGGAGGTCGCCCGGTGTTCTTCTCGACATCGAGAGCCTGTTGCAGCAGCACGACGGCGGCGACCTGATCAACAATGCTACGAGATTGCCGCTGAGATCTCCCCGAACCCCGCAGCGCGGAATGCGCCGACACCGTGCTGAGCCGCTCGTCAACCAGACGGACAGGCAATGCGGATGCCTGAGCCAGCGCGCGCGCGAAGTCACGGGCGTCCGTTGTCGAGGGGGTGTCACCGCCGCTGAGGCTGATGGGCAGCCCGACGACGAACTCGACCGCGGAGTGCTCATCCGCCAGCACGATCAATCGTGCGATCGAGTCGTCACCGCGGGCGACGGTCTCGACGGGCGTCGCCAGCATGCCGTCGGGATCGCACCGGGCGACTCCGACGCGGGCCTTCCCCACATCGACCCCGAGGCGCACCCCGCGACGAAAGCCCGTCACGCTGCTCCGAGCGCGTCCTTCACAGCGGACAGGGCCGCCGGCAGCGCCGCGGCATCCGTACCGCCGCCCTGCGCCACGTCGTCCCGGCCGCCGCCGCCGCCGCCGAGGACCGCAGCCGCCGCCTTCGCGAGCACTCCGGCCTTCGCGCCGGCCGCACGCGCCGCCTCGTTCGTCGCAACCACCACGACGGTGCGCCCGGCCACATCTCCACCGAGTGCGATCACAGCGGCCTCCGCGCCGAGCCGGTCGCGCACCTGGAGCGCCAGCGAGCGGACGTCGTCGGCCGAGCCGACCGAGCCGACCGACTCGGCGACGACCCGGTGGCGACCGATGTGCTGGGCCGTACCGGCGAGAGCCGGGAGGCGATCAGACAGCGCCCGCGCTTCGAACGCGGCGATCTTCTTCTCGGCGGCCTTCAGGCTCGCCTGGAGCTCGGCGATGCGAACGGGGAGCTGATCGCGGGGTGCCTTCAGCGACGAGGTCAGCTGAGACACGATCGCACGTTCCGCCGCGAGCGAGCGGAACGCGTCGAGTCCGACGAGCGCCTCCACACGGCGGTTGGACGCACCTACAGACGATTCGCCCACGAGGCTGATGAGCCCCACTTCGGCGCTCGTCGAGACATGCGTGCCGGCACACAGTTCGCGGGACCACGGACCGCCGATGTCGACCATGCGCACGGTATCGCCGTACTTCTCGCCGAACAGCGCCATGGCGCCGAGCGACTTGGCATCATCCAGCGCGAGCACCCGCGTGGTGACCTCGAGATTGTCGCGGACCGCATTGTTCGCGATCTCTTCGATCTCGCTCTTGGTCTGGTCCGACAGCGCCTGGCCCCACGTGAAGTCGAAGCGCATGTAGCCCGCGCGGTTGAGCGACCCGGCCTGGGTCGCCGTCCTCCCGAGCGTGTCGCGAAGGGCCGCGTGCACCAAGTGGGTCGCCGAGTGCGCCTGTCGGGCAGCGCGGCGAGTGACGGCGTCGACGACCGACGTCGCGGGCTGGCCGACGCCGACCTCGCCCGTCGTGACCTCGACCGTGTGGCTCACGAGACCGGCGACCGGCTTCTGGACATCGAGCACCTCGAGCTCGAAGCCGGGACCGGTGATCACGCCGCGGTCGGCGACCTGGCCGCCGGACTCGGCATAAAGAGCGGTCTCGGCGAGGATCACCTCGACGATCTGCCCGGCGCTCGCACGGTCGACCGACACTCCGTCGTGCAGGATGCCGAGCACCGTCGACTCTGTCTCGAGGTCGGTGTAGCCCGTGAAGACGGTCTCGCCCTTGGCGCGCAGGTCGCGATAGACGCTGGTGTCGGCGAGCTGGCGCTTGCGCGCACGTGCGTCAGCCTTGGCGCGCGCCCGCTGCTCCTGCATGAGGGTGTCGAAGGATGCGCGATCCACGGTGAGGCCGGCCTCCTCGGCGATCTCCAGGGTCAGGTCGATCGGGAAGCCGTAGGTGTCGTGGAGCAGGAAGGCCTCGGGGCCGGCGAGCGACGTTCCGCCCGCCGCTTTCGTCTGCGAGAGCGACTCGTCCAGGATCGTCGATCCCGCCGCCAGCGTGCGCAGGAAGGTCTCCTCCTCGGCCAGGGCGTACTGGGAGATGCGCTCCCAGTCCGTCGCCACCACGGGGTAGGCGTCCTTCATCGCGTCGCGCGAGACGGTGAACAGCTCGCGGAAGGTCGGCTGCTCGACACCGAGAAGTCGCATCGAGCGGATGGCGCGGCGCATGAGACGACGGAGGATGTAGCCCCGTCCGTCGTTGGAGGGGGTGACGCCATCCGACAGCAGCATGAGCGACGAACGGATGTGGTCGGCCACGACCCGGAAGCGGACGTCGTCCTCATGATCGGCGCCGTAGCGCCGGCCCGAGAACTCGACCGCGCGGTCGAGCACAGGACGGACCTGATCGGTCTCGTACATGTTGTCGACGCCCTGCTTGATGAACGCGACGCGCTCCAGGCCCATCCCGGTGTCGATGTTCTTGGCGGGAAGCTCCCCCACGATGTCGAAGTCGTACTTCGAGCGCACATTGGTGATCTCGTACTGCATGAAGACGAGATTCCAGATCTCGACGTAGCGGTCGTCGTCGGTGGCAGGACCGCCGTCGATCCCGTATTCCGGTCCACGGTCGAAGAAGATCTCGGAGCACGGACCCGCCGGACCCGGCAGTCCGGTGCTCCAGTAGTTGGTGTCCTTGCCGAGACGCTGGATGCGGTCCTCGGAGACGCCCGCGACCGACTGCCAGAGGGCGTAGGCCTCGTCGTCCTCCTCGTACACCGTGACCCAGAGGTCCTTCGGGTCGAAGGCAAGGCCTCCGTCCGCCTCCGCAGACGTCAGCAGGCCCCACGCGAAGCGGATCGCGTCTTCCTTGAAGTAGTCGCCGAACGACCAGTTGCCGAGCATCTGGAAGAACGTGCCGTGCCGGGGGGTCTTGCCCACCTCTTCGATGTCGTTCGTGCGGATGCACTTCTGGTTGTCAGCGGCGCGCGAGTAGGGCGCCGGGACGTCGCCGCTCAGATACGGGATGAAGGGCACCATCCCGGCAACGGTGAACAGCAGCGCCGGGTCATCGGTGACGAGCGATGCGGAGGGCACGATCGTGTGCCCGTTCTTCTCGAAGTAGTCGAGAAAGCGCTGAGAGATCTCGGCGGTCTTCATAGGTGTGGGTTCCTCGAAGGCAAGCGACTACACCCCGCCCTGCGGGGGACTGCGCCTGCGTGGATCAGTCGGTGGACTTGGCGGCGTTCTGGGCGGCGTCGGCGGCTCCGGATGCCGCATCCTGCGCCGCTTCGACGACACCGGATGCTGCATCCTTGGCTGCCGAGAGGGCATCTCCGGCAGCGCTCTTGGCGACGTCGATCGCCCCGGTGGCGGAGTCGACCACTTCCGCGGCCGCATCTCGTGCCGCGTCGATCACGCCCGCGAACCGTGCTTCCTGCTCGCGGTACGCATCGCCCATGCGGTCGGCGAACTCCCCGATCCGGGCGTCGACCTCTCCGAGCAGTTCATGGCCTCGCGGGTCTTTGTTCACGAAATGGGCGAAGACGAATCCGCTGATGACGCCGACCAGGAACCACAGGACGTTCTTCATCTCACCCTCCTCGGCCGCGGGCGCGGCATCAACCCATCGTAGGCGGTGTGTCGATGCGTTCGCTTGCGGTCACAACTCGACAACCGACGACGAAGGGCGCCGGGTCTCCCCGGCGCCCTCCTGTGCGGTACCGAACTTATCGGGCTGTGCTCGATTCGGACGCGGCGCTGACGCGCGGCGTCCCGCCCGCGGCCCTATCGGGCCGCGTAATACTCCACCACGAGCTGGACGTCACCGACGACGGGGACCTCGGCGCGCTTCGGGCGACGCACGAGACGCGCCTGCAGCTTGTCGAGCTCGACCTCGAGGTAAGCGGGAACCGGGGGCAGGACGTCGGCGTGACCGCCGGCAGCTGCCACCTGGAAGGGCTCGGTGCCCTCGCTCTTGGGCTTGACGTGGATGAGCTGGCCCGGCTTCACGCGGAACGACGGGCGGTCGACGAGCTGGCCGTCGACGAGGATGTGGCGGTGCACGACGAGCTGGCGTGCCTGCGCCGTGGTGCGGGCGAGGCCCGAGCGCAGGACGAGCGCGTCCAGACGCATCTCGAGCAGCTCGACGAGGTTCTCACCCGTCAGGCCGTCCTTGCGGCGCGCCTCGTTGAACGTGTTGCGCATCTGCTTCTCGCGGATGCCGTACTGCTCGCGCAGGCGCTGCTTCTCGCGCAGACGCACGGCGAAGTCGCTGTCCTGCTTGCGCTTGGTGCGGCCGTGCTCACCGGGCGCGTACGGGCGCTTCTCGAGGTACTTGGCTGCCTTGGGGGTCAGCGCGACGCCGAGGGCGCGCGAGAGACGGACCTTGCGGCGGTCCTGGGACTTCGTTGCCACGAAGTGTTCCTTCCGATGACGCGGCCGTGTCTTTCACGGCTCGCGGACGTATCGCCTCTCCTCGCCCTGTCCGGAATGCACGCCGGGGCATGCCAGAAGGTCGTCAGGAGAAGAGGGGATGCCCGAAAACTGTGTTTCGAGCCGGTCAAGTCTATCAGAGCGAGGCATCCGGCCCGGTGAGGGCTGGATTCATCACGCCGTGCCGTCGAGGATGCGGCGGATCTTCTCCAGCCGCGCCTGGACGTCGCGCTCCTGACCATGGTTGGTCGGCTCGTAGTAGCGCTTCGCCTGCAGCTCATCGGGCAGATACTGCTGCGCCACGACGCCGATCTCGGTGTCGTGCGGGTACCGGTAGCCCTTGCCATGCCCGAGCCGCTTCGCACCGGCGTAGTGCGCGTCGCGCAAGTGGATCGGCACACGGCCGAAGCCCCCGGCCCGCACGTCCTCGATCGCTCGGTTGAGTGCGACGTACGCGGCGTTGGACTTCGCGGTCGTGGCAAGGTACGCGGTCGCCTCGGCGAGCGGGATCCGCCCCTCCGGCATCCCGATCAGCTGCACGGCGTCGGCGGCAGCCACCGCGAGCGGCAGCGCCTGCGGGTCGGCGAGGCCGATGTCTTCGGCCGCCGAGATGATCAGGCGGCGCGCGATGAACCTGGCGTCCTCACCGGCCTCGATCATGCGCGCGAGGTAGTGCATCGCGGCATCGACGTCCGAACCTCGGATCGACTTGATGAAGGCGCTGATGACGTCGTAGTGCTCGTCGCCGTCGCGGTCATAGCGCAGCAGGGCACGGTCGACCGCCTGCACGACCTGGTCTGCGCCGATCGGCACCTGGGCGCTGTCATCGGCGTCGCTTGCCGCGATGGATGCCGCCGCCTCGAGTGCGGTGAGCGCGCGACGCGCATCGCCCGATGCCAGGCGCACCAGCGCTTCTCTCGCGCCCGGCTCGAGGGTCACCGCGCCGGCGAGGCCGCGTGCGTCTGCGACGGCACGATCCACCAGCATCCCGAGCTCGTCGTCCGTCAGTGGCTTGAGCGTGAGCAGGAGCGAGCGGGAGAGAAGCGGAGAGATCACCGAGAAGGACGGATTCTCTGTCGTCGCGGCGATCAGCACGACCCAGCCGTTCTCGACGCCGGGCAGCAGGGCATCCTGCTGCGCCTTCGTGAAGCGGTGGATCTCATCGAGGAAGAGGATCGTCGACTGTCCGTAGAGATCGCGCTGAGTCAGCGCCTCCTGCATGACCTCACGCACGTCGCGCACACCGGCTGTGATCGCCGACAGCTCGACGAAGCGACGTCCGGACGAGCGGGCGATGGCCTGGGCGAGCGTGGTCTTGCCTGTACCGGGCGGACCCCACAGGATGACCGACGTCGCCGTGGTCGCGGCATCCGGGTCTGCGAGAGCCACCAGAGGCGACCCGGGCCGCAGAAGATGCGACTGTCCGGCCACTTCGTCGAGCGATATCGGGCGCATCCGAACCGCCAGGGGTGTCTGTCCCTGGAAGAGGGCGCTGGGCGCGCTCGCGCTCCCGGCGGTTCCGCGTGACGCGCCGGCGCGTGGAGATGGAGCGGCGGAAGTCACCCCTCAAGGCTAGTCGCGGGCCGCGACACGGGATCCGCGGCGTTTGGCCGGACTTCCGCCGGTGCATAGGATCGACCCGGCCCGGCGCATCCGGGGAGCAAGGGGGTCCCGTGGCGACGAGCGGCAAAGACCGCGAGGCGCGTGAGCGCGCTCGCGTGTATCAAGCGCGGCAGCAGCTGCATGACGACCAGGCTCGCCGACGCCGTCGTGACAATCTCCTCGCCGGCGTGATCGGAGGCGCCGTCATCATCGGTGTGCTCGGAGCACAGGCCGCGTACTTCATGGTCGGTCCCGGTGCTCCCGAGCCCGTCCCCACCGTGACACCCGCTCCGACGGACTCCCCCGCGCCGACCGATACGCCGGCCCCCACCGATACTCCGTCGCCGACGCTCGAGCCGACGCCGAGTCCCAGCGCCACGTCCTGACCCGCCGCTCCCTGAGCGAGGTCGCCTGCCCGTACTAGGCTTGAGTCCGTCCATCCCCCGCAGGCGGCGAGAGCCGCATTGAGGTGCAATCGTGACTGCCGCAGCAGACCCCACTCCGCAGCCCACCCCCGAGGCCGAGCCGACTCCCGAGGCCGAGACCTCCTCCGTCGGACCAGCTCTCGAGACCGACGACGAAGTCGTTCCCGGTGCCGAGAGAACTCCCGACGCCGACCCCGAGGCTGAGTCCGAGCCCGCAGCAGATCTCGAAGCCGAGGCTGCCCCTGAGGTGGAAGGCGGAGCTGAGCCCGACCTGGAGGTCGAGCCCGACCTGGAGGTCGTGGCCGCCGCGGATCTAGAGGCCGACACGACCGCTGAGGCTGAGATCGAGCCGACGCCCGAGGCCGAGACTGCACCCGAAGCAGAAGCCGAAGCCGAGATCGAGCCGACCCCTGAGTCCGATGCCGTCCCGACCCCCGAGTCCGAGGCTGCACCCGAAGCCGAGCAGGCATCCGCGGCTGAGATCGAGCCGGCATCGGAAGGCGAAGCCGAGCCTGCACCCGTCGTCGATGGCGGACGCGACGTCCACAGCAAGCCGACGCCCGCACCCAGGCCCCCCGTCGGCCGCGCCACGGCCTCCGCCCACGCCGTGGAGCCCTGGGGCCGCGTCGATGACGACGGCACCGTCTCGGTCCGCGAAGGCGACACCTGGCGCGTGGTCGGGCAGTTCCCCGACGGCTCTCCGCAAGAGGCGCTCGCCTACTTCGAGCGCAAGTACGCCGATCTCGCCAGCGAGGTGTCGCTCCTCGAGGTGCGGCACCGCCGCGGCGGGGCATCGGCCGCTGACCTCCGGGCGGCGTCGAAGACGGTATCGGCCAAGCTCACCGGTGCAGCCGCTGTGGGCGACCTCGCCTCGCTCGAGGCGCGCGTCGCCGCGCTGACCCAGACGCTCGCCGTCGCATCCGAGACCGAAGCCGCCGCCGCCCGCGAAGCCGTCGACGAGGCGATCACCGCCCGCACGCAGCTGGTCGAGCGCGCGGAGGCGCTGGCAGCCCGTGACCCCAAATCGGTCCAGTGGAAGCAGGCCTCGACAGAGCTCACCGCCCTCTTCGACGAGTGGCAGTCACAGCAGCAGAACGGTCCCCGACTGCCCAAGACCACGTCGCAGCAGCTCTGGAAGCGATTCCGCGATGCCCGTGCCACGGTCGACAAGCACCGTCGCGAGTTCTACGCCGAGCTGGACGAGGCCCACAAGGGCGTGCGCGACCGCAAGGCCGCCCTCGTCGAGAAGGCCGAGGCCCTTGCCCCCAAGGGCGAAGACGGCATCGTCGCCTACCGTGCGCTTCTCGACCAGTGGAAGACCGCGGGTCGGGCCGGCAAGAAGGTCGATGACGCCCTGTGGGCGCGGTTCAAGGCGGCCGGCGATGCGCTCTACGGTGCACGCATCGAGCGCGAGAGCGCCGAGACCGAGGAGTCGCGCGAGAAGATCGTGGCCAAGCGAGAGCTTCTCGTCGAGGCGAAGACGGTCGCCGACGAGTCCGACATCGCCAAGGCCCGGACGCTCCTCACGAGCATCCAGCGCCGGTGGGATGAGATCGGCCGGATCTTCCCCCGCGAAGCCGAGCGGGGCCTCGACGACGATCTGCGAAAGGTCGAGCAGGCTCTTCGCACCCGCGAGGAGACCGACTGGAAGCGCAACGATCCCGCGCAGAAGGCGCGCGCGAACGATATGACGCGCCAGCTCAGCGATGCGATCCAGAAGCTCGAGGACGAGCTCGCCGCCGCTCAGAAGAAGGGCGACAAGTCCGCCATCGCAAAGGCGACGGAAGCCCTCGAGGCGCGCAAGAGCTGGCTCCGAGCACTCGGCGGCTGACGCGACGGCGCTCTGGTTGTCCACAGTCTGAGCTCACGCGAGCGGACGGCGAGGATCCATCCGGCACACTGCCGTCATGACTTCGCCGTTCCTGTACTTTCCCGGTGACCGACTGTCCCCCGCCGAGCTGTCCGCAGCCCGGCTGGACGGGGACGTCGTCGAGCTCGGCGACGCGTACATTCCTGCGGACGCCGTGGAGACGCAGGCGCTGCGCGCAGGATCGCTCCACACCATCCTGGGCGACACGCTCGCTGCCACTCATCTGAGCGCCGCCTGGATCCTCGGTGCGATCGACGAGCCTCCATCCCGGCACACCGTGCAGCGAGCTGTGGCGCATCGACTCCACCACGTCATGGGGCGGCGGATCGTCTACCGTGACCCGAGCATCTCCCCGGATGATCTCTGGCGCGTCGGGGGCGTCTTCGTGACCACTCCCCGCCGCACACTGGCCGACCTCGCGCGCGTGCCCGAGGCCGGGTTCGCCGAAGCCGCGGGCAGACTGTCGGATGCCACCCCCGGGCTGGCGGGTGAGGCGATGACGTGGTTCGCGGAGCGCAAGCCCGTTCCCCACAAGCGCGCGGCGCTCGCGCTGCTGGTCGAACTGGCCGCGCGTGCGTCTCAGGACGACGTGACGCGGTACACGTCGTAGACCGCATCGATGCGGCGCACGGCGTTCAGAACGCGGTCGAGGTGGACGGTGTCGCCCATCTCGAAGACGAAGCGGCTGAGCGCAAGGCGATCGTTCGTCGTCGAGACGGTCGCCGAGAGGATGTTCACGTGGTGCTCGCTGAGCACTCGTGTGACGTCGCTCAGAAGCCCCGAGCGATCGAGTGCCTCCACCTGGATCTGCACGAGGAACACGCTCTTGGATGTCGGAGCCCACTCGACGTCGATGAGCCGCTCCGAGACCTGCATGAGCGATTTGACGTTCGTGCAGTCGCCACGGTGAACCGAGACGCCGCTCCCCCGCGTGACGAAGCCGACGATCTCATCGCCGGGGACCGGCGTGCAGCACTTGGCCAGCTTGACGAGGATGTCGGGCGCTCCGCGAACGAGGATGCCCGAATCCCCGCCCCGAGGAGCGCGGGATCGTCCGACCTGGGGCAGATCGATCGGACCGGTCGAGGTGTCGCTCGCGGCCACGAGTGCCGTGACCTTCTCGATGACCGACTGCGTCGAGACGTGGCCCTCGCCGACCGCCGCATAGAGCGCTGAGACATCTTCGTACTTCAGCTGCTGGGCGACTTCGGTGAAGGAGTCCTGGCTCATCAGACGCTGCAGCGGCAGGTTCTGGCGGCGCATCGCGCGCGCGATCGCCTCCTTGCCCTGCTCGACCGCCTCTTCGCGACGTTCCTTGGTGAACCAGCCCCGGATCTTGCTGCGTGCCCGCGTGCTCTTGACGAAGGTGAGCCAGTCCTGGCTGGGGCCGGCATCCGGGTTCTTCGAGGTGAAGACCTCCACCACGTCGCCGCTCTGCAGCTCGGACTCCAGCGGCACGAGCCGTCCGTTGACCTTGGCGCCCATCGTGCGGTGGCCGACTTCGGTGTGCACGGCGTACGCGAAGTCGACCGGTGTGGCACCCGCCGTCAAGCCGATGACCCGGCCCTTCGGCGTGAAGACGTAGACCTCTTTGGCGCCGATCTCGAACCGGAGCGAATCGAGGAACTCGCCGGGGTCGGCGGTCTCGGCCTGCCAGTCCGAGATGTGCGCGAGCCAGGCCATGTCGGACTCGACGGCCTTAGTGTCGGGCTTGGCGCCCGCCATCTGCTCTTTGTACTTCCAATGCGCGGCCACACCGTACTCAGCCTGCTGGTGCATCTCGTGCGTGCGGATCTGGATCTCGACCGTGCGACCCCCCGGACCGATCACCGTGGTGTGCAGCGACTGATACAGATTGAACTTCGGAGTGGCGATGTAGTCCTTGAACCGACCCGGAAGAGGCGTCCATCGCGCGTGGATCGCCCCGAGGACGGCGTAGCAGTCGCGCACGCTCGAGACGAGGACCCGGATGCCGATCAGGTCGTAGATGTCGTCGAACTCGCGGCCGCGGACCACCATCTTCTGGTAGACCGAGTACAGCTGCTTGGGCCTGCCGAGCACACGACCGCGGATCCGCAGCTCGCGGAGATCCGCGTCCACCGCATCGATCACGTTCTGCACGTACTGCTCGCGCTGCGGTGTCCGCTGGAGGACGAGGCTCTCGATCTCGGCGTACAGCTTGGGGTGCAGCACGGCGAACGACAGGTCCTCGAGCTCGGATTTGACGGTCTGGATTCCGAGCCGGTGCGCGAGCGGCGCATAGATCTCGAGGGTCTCGGTCGCCTTCTTCTGCGCCTTCTCCGGCGGCACGAACCCCCAGGTGCGGGCATTGTGCAGCCGGTCGGCCAGCTTGATGAGCAGGACCCGTATGTCGCGGCTCATCGCCACGATCATCTTGCGGACGGTCTCAGCCTGAGCGCTCTCGCCGTACTTGACCTTGTCGAGCTTCGTCACTCCGTCGACGAGCATCGAGACTTCGTCGCCGAAGTCCGCAGTGAGCTGGTCGAGGGAGTAGTCGGTGTCTTCGACCGTGTCGTGCAGGAGCGCCGCGGCGATCGCCCGGGGGCCGAGGCCCAGGTCGGCCAGGATCTGAGCGACCGCGAGCGGATGCGTGATGTACGGCTCGCCGCTCTGGCGAACCTGCCCGGAGTGCGCGCCCTCGGCGACGGTGTACGCCCGCTCGACGATCGAGAGATCGCCTTTCGGGTGGTGCGTGCGAACCGTGCGGAGCAGCTGCTCGACGTCGTCCCTGCGCGCCGATCGCGAGAAGATCCGAGGTACGAGCCGGCGAAGAGACGGAGACTGCGAGGAGGAGGCCGCGGTGGAGGGGACGGTCTCGGTCATGCCGATGGTCTCCCCTCCGCTGGATTGGTCAATCCTACGCCCGCGGCCAGCCGGCTCGGTCAGGCCGGGACGCTTGCGCGCTCCCGCGCGACCAGCACACGCGCGTCGCGCGACTTGATATCCGACTCGTTCTCGCGCAGCAGCGAGTACAGCGGCGCGGCCACGAAGATCGTGGAGTAGGCCGCCACGATGGTTCCGATGAAGATCGACAGCGAGATGTCCGTCAGAGTCTCCGCGCCGAGCGCGAATGCTCCGATGAAGAGGATCGCCCCTGTCGGCAGCACCGCCACCACCGTCGTGTTGATCGAGCGGACCAGCGTCTGGTTCACCGCGAGGTTCACCGACTCTCCGAACGTGCGGCCCGAGACTTCTCCGTCCTCGCTCGTGTTCTCCCTGATCTTGTCGAACACGACGGTCGTGTCATACAGCGCGTACGACAGGATCGTGAGGAAGCCGATGATCGCCGCCGGAGAGATCTCGAACCCGAAGAGCGCGTAGATGCCCACCGTGATCACGAGCACGTCGACGAGGCCGATGATGGCCGCGGCCGACATCTTCCAGGTCCGGAAGTAGAGACCGAGGATCACGAAGGTGAGGATGAGGAAGATCACGAGACCCCACAGGGAGGTCCGCGTGACGTCGGCACCCCAGCTGGGTCCGATGAACGAGGAGGTGACCTCACTCTGCGGCACTTCGTAGGCCTCGGCCAGGGCGACCGAGACCAGACGCGTCTCGTTGGAGGTCATCTGGTCGGTCTGCACGCGGATCGTCGCATCGCCGATGGTCGTGACCTTTGTGGTGGCGTCCGGGACCACCGTGTGCACCGCGTCTGTCGCGACATCCTGATCGGCGTTCGAGACCCCCGAAACCGTGAACTGCGAACCGCCGGTGAACTCGATCGAGAACTGGATCGGACGGAAGAGTGGAACCAGCGCCGCGCCGATCACGAGGACCGCGGCGATGATGAACCAGAGGTTGCGCCGGCCGACGAACGGGAACGACGTCTTCCCGGTGTAAAGGTCGTTTCCGAACTGACTCATGGAGCGCATCAGTCGTCTCCCCCCTTGCCCGTCGTGCCCGGTTTGTCTTTGACAGCGGTGCTGGTCTTGCCGGCCTCGGGCGCCGAGGATTCGGCCCGCTTGCGCTCGGCTATGGTCTGTCGGCGCTCGGCCTCGCCGCGGCTCTTGGACGCGCGTCGGGCGGCAGCCGTCGTGCCGACTGCGGCGGCCGGCGCGCGGAACTGCGCACGGCCGCGGTAGACGGCCCCGAGGGCCTCCGGGTCCATTCCGGACAGCGGATGCCCCGACCCGAAGAACTTCGTGCGGGCGAGCAGCTGCATCACGGGGTGCGTGAAGAGGATGAAGATGACGACGTCGATCACGGTCGTGAGACCGAGCGTGAACGCGAAGCCCTTCACCGTGGCGTCGGCCAGGATGTAGAGCACGACGGCGGCGAGGATGTTGATCGACTTCGAGATGTAGATCGTCCGCTTGGCGCGACCCCAGCCGTCTTCGACTGCCCCGGTGATCGACTTTCCGTCGCGCAGCTCATCTCGTATTCGCTCGAAGTACACGATGAACGAGTCGGCGGTGAAGCCGATCGACACGATGAGTCCCGCGACGCCGGCGAGCGACAGGCGGAAGCCCATGCGCCACGCGAGGATGCAGATCGTGACGTAGGTGAGGACCCCCATGACGAGCAGCGATGCGACGATCACGAAACCGAGCGCCCGGTAGACGATGAGCGAGTAGACGGCGACGAGAATGAGGCCGATCAACCCCGCGATGAGGCCGATCTTGAGCTGCTGCGAGCCGAGCGTGGCCGAGATCGTGTCGGAGCTCACGACCTCGAAGCTGAGCGGCAGCGCCCCGTACTTGAGCTGGTCAGCCAGGATCTTGGCGCTGTCCTGCGTGAAGTCGCCGGTGATGCTCGGCTTGCCGTCGAGGATCACTCCCTGCATGGACGGCGCCGAGAGCACATAGCCGTCGAGCACGAAGGCGAACTGATTCAGGGGTGCCTGCGCACCGTAGAGGCGCTGGCTGATCTCGCCGAACGTCTGGGTGCCCTCGGCGTCGAACGTCAGGTTGACCGCCCACACGCCGTTCGTCTGCTGCAGACCGAAGGTCGCGTCCGAGATCGACGACCCGTCGAGCTCGACGGGGCCGAGGATGTACTTGACGGAGCCGTCGACAGAGCACGTGATGAGGGGCTCTTCGACCGGCTCGCTGGCCGGGTCGTTGGTCTCGTCCGCGCAGTCGTAGGCGAGGAACTCCGCCTGAAGGGCCGGCGTGATCCACACGGGGTCGCTGGCATTGGTCGGGGACGCGGTGGGCGTCGCCTGCAGCGCGGGATCCGGCGTCGGGTACGGCGTCTCTTTGCTGTCTTCGCCCACGAAGGTGTTCGCCGGAGCGCCCGCATAGAGCACCGGCCGCAGCTGGAGCTGTGCGGAGGCCTCGATGCGCTGCCGCGTCTCGTCGTCGGCCTCGCCCGGGATCTGGACGACGATGTTCTTGCCGCCCTCGGTGGTCACCTCGGCCTCGCCGACACCGGAGGCGTCCACGCGCTGACGGATGATCGTGACAGCCTGGTTCATCTGCTCGGTCGACGGGTCGGCGCCGTCGGCGGTCTGCGCCTCGAGGATGATCTGCGTCCCGCCCTGGAGGTCGAGCGCGAGCTCAGGCGTCCACGAACTGGCTTTGAACACGTACACGCCGAGTGCGTTGATGCCGAACAGCACCGCAGTGATCGTGAGAAGTCCGATCAGCGCGCGCCAGGCATGCCGAACGGGAGTAGAGGTCGCCACGAGGGTCAGCTTTCTTGGGGGGACGCGAGGTGCGGGAGATCAGGCCTTGGGCTTGCGGTCCGTGCCGTTGTCGGCCTCGGCGTCGGCGGTCGCGTCGGCCTGCTCGCGGGCCCTGTCGTCGTCGAGCGACGCGATGAGGTCGTCCGCGGCGCCGCCGCTGTACTCGTCGTCGCTCACTTCGGAGTCGATGAAGTCGTCTTCGGTGACCGAGTCGACCACGGGGTCGACGACCCGGAGGATCGCCTGGCTGTGCACCTTGACCTCGAATCCGGGAGCGAGCTCGACGATCGCGGGCTTGTCGAGGTCGTCAGGGTCGTACTCGACGATCGTGCCGTAGAGGCCGCCCTGAAGCAGCACCTCGGCACCGGGAACCGTCTGGCGCGCCTTGGCCGCCTGCTCGTCCTTCTGCTTCTTCATCCGGCGGCGGGAGCTCCAGAACATGAAGACCAGGAGCGCGGCCAGAGGGATGATCAGGAAGAGGTCCATGGAAATGGGAACCTTTCGGGTCAGGCGCGCGCCGAGGCGGCGCTGCCTTTGAGAAGGAGAATCGGCGAAAGCCTTCAGCGATTATAAGTCATCGAATCTCAGCGCCCCGTCGGGATGCGCCGCGCCCAGGTGCGCGTATGCGGCGCGCGTCGCAATGCGGCCTCGCGGAGTGCGGCCGAGGAATCCGATCCGGACGAGGTAGGGCTCCACGACGGACTCGATCGTCTCGCCCTCCTCCCCGACGGTCACGGCGAGCGTGCTCAGCCCCACGGGGCCGCCCGCGAAGCGCCGCACGACGGCATCGAGGACGGCCCGGTCGAGCCGGTCGAGCCCGATCGCGTCCACGTCGTAGAGGTCGAGCGCGGCACGCACGATCGACATCTTCACGTCCCCGCCCTCGCCATGCACGACCTGATAGTCGCGCACACGGCGCAGCAGGCGGTTCGCGATGCGAGGCGTGCCGCGCGAGCGCCGCGCGATCTCGGCGCGCCCTTCGGGAGGCAGGGCCACTCCGAGCATGAGCGCGGACCGCTCGACGACGCGCTCCAGCTCATCGACCTCGTAGTACTCGAGGTGCGCGGTGAAGCCGAACCGATCGCGAAGCGGGTTGGGAAGCAGTCCTGAGCGGGTCGTCGCACCGACGAGGGTGAAGGGCGCCAGATCGAGCGGGATGCTGGTCGCCCCCGCGCCCTTGCCGACCATGATGTCGATGCGGAAGTCCTCCATGGCGAGGTACAGCATCTCCTCCGCGGAGCGCGCCATGCGGTGCACCTCGTCGATGAAGAGAACTTCGCCCGGGGTCAGGCTGGAAAGCAGAGCGGCGAGGTCGCCGGCGTGCTGGATCGCGGGGCCGCTGGACAGCCGCAGGGGCCTGCCGCTCTCGTGTGCGACGATCATCGCCAACGTCGTCTTGCCGAGGCCGGGAGGGCCTGACAGCAGGATGTGGTCGGGCGGGCGCTGCTGGATGCGTGCGGCATCGAGCAGCAGCTGGAGCTGCCCGCGGACCTTCTGCTGGCCCACGAACTCCGCAAGGGATGTGGGCCTCAGGGCCCCCTCGATCGCGAGCTCGATCTCGTCGGCCGGTTCGGCCAGGTCTCTGACGTCATCCACCCGCATGCTCCTTGCGTGCCGGGCCGAGGACGGCGAGCGTGAGTCTCAGGAGCGCCTGCACGGACGCGCGGTCGGCCGCTGTGGCGTCGTCCGCCACAGCGGCGACGGCCTCTGCCGCGATGCGCTCGGACCAGCCCAGCCCGACCAGCGCCTGGGTCACCTGCACGGGCACTGCGGACGGAGCGCCGGCATGCCCGTTCGGGGTGAGGCGGGCGGGCGAGAGCCTGCCGGCAAGCTGCACGACGATCAGCTTCGCGGTCTTCGGACCGATCCCCGACACTCGCCGGAACGGCGCGTCGTCGTCGGCCGCGACAGCATCCGCTATCTGCCCCACGGTGAGTGTCGACAGCACGCCGAGCGCCGACTTGGGCCCGACGCCGGTGACGCCGAGCAGCAGCGAGAAGACGGACAGCTCGTCATGGGTCTCGAAGCCGAAGAGCGAGAGCGCGTCCTCGCGGACGATGAGCGTCGTGTGCAGGTGGAGCTCGTCGCCGAGGTGTGCGCTGCGCGCGACTTGCGGCGAGACCGCGACCGCGAGTCCGACGCCTCCGACTTCGACGACGACCGAGTCTGCGTCAGCGTGCACGACGCGACCGCGAACCGAGGAGATCATCCTCTGAGCCTAGGGACCCGTTCGCAGGTTTGTTCGACCGACACGCTCGCGGTCAGCGACGCGCGAGCCGCTCGGCATCCTGCCAGGCGCGCTGAGCCGGGGTGAGTGCTCCCCCGCTCGCCGGCGCTGCGCCGACCCCGGCCCGCCAGGCGTGACAGAGAGCGAGGGCGAGGGCGTCGGCGGCGTCCGCGGGCTTGGGCAGCGCGTCGAGCCGGAGGATGCGGGCCACCATCGCCTGCACCTGCCGTTTGTCTGCAGACCCGTAGCCGGTGATGGCGGCCTTCACCTCAGTAGGCGTGTGCGTCTGCGCCGGCAGGCCGCGCTCACCCGCGATCAGGAGTGCCACTCCGCTGGCCTGGGCCGTGCCCATCACCGTGCTCCGGTTCTGCTGGGCGAACACGCGCTCCACTGCGACGACATCCGGCCGATGCTCATCGAGAACGCCGCGCAATCCTGCGGCGATCGCCGCGAGCCGTTGCTCGATCGCCATCGCGGGGTCGGACCGGATCACCCCGACGTGCACGAGGACGGCCGAGCGATCCCGGGCGACATCCACGACGCCGACGCCGCAGCGGGTCAAACCGGGGTCCACCCCCATCACGCGAAGCGATGCGCGAGCTCGAGGCATTCCCCCACGCTAACCGGACTGACGGCGGCGCCCGCCCAGGCGCGCCTGGGGCCGGCGCCCCGGTCTACTCGTCGTTCTCGAGTTCGGCCTGCACGTCGGCCGTCAGATCGAAGTTGCTGTAGACGTTCTGCACGTCGTCGCTGTCTTCGAGCGCGTCGATGAGCCGGAAGATCTTGCGCGCCGTGTCGGCGTCGACCTCGACCTTGAGGTTCGGCACGAACTCGACGTCCGCCGATTCGTAATCGATGCCGGCCTCCTGCAGCGCCGACCGCACCTTCACGAGGTCGGCTGCCTCGGTGATGACCGCGAAGCCCTCAGCCTGGGACTCGACCTCTTCGGCGCCCGCCTCGAGCACGGCCAGCATGACGTCGTCCTCGGTCGTGCCCTCGCCGGAGACGACGATGACGCCCTTGCGCGTGAAGTTGTATGCCACGCTGCCCGGATCCGCGAGGTTGCCCCCGTTGCGGCTGAGTGCGGTGCGCACCTCGGCCGCAGCACGGTTCTTGTTGTCGGTGAGGCACTCGATCATGAGGGCGACGCCGTTCGGACCGTAGCCCTCGTACATGATCGACGAGTACTCGACCGCCTCGCCGCCGATGCCGGCACCGCGCTTGACGGCGCGATCGATGTTGTCGTTGGGGACCGACGTCTTCTTCGCCTTCTGGATGGCGTCGAAGAGCGTGGGGTTGCCTGCGAGGTCGGGGCCGCCCATCTTGGCGGCGACTTCGATGTTCTTGATGAGCTTGGCGAATGACTTGGCACGGCGCGAATCGATGATCGCCTTCTTGTGCTTGGTCGTCGCCCACTTGGAGTGGCCGGACATGCGCACCAGTCTAATCCGCGACGCGGAACCGTCAGGATCGCGAGCCGGTCAGCCGAGGATCTTGATCAGCGTGCGCAGGTTCCGGTTGGTGGTCCGTGGCTTGAAGGTCCGCTTGGCGAGCACCTTCGCGAACGGGGTGTCGGTCGACGAACCCTTCGCAGGGTTCCAGTAGACGACTGCCGGTGCAGACCCGACGGGGTCCACCGAGGCATCGAGCGACGCCGCCGCGTCGATCAGCTCGTCACGGGTCGAGTCGTCGATGCAGAAGACGACCCACGGCTGGCGCGCGGCATCCGTCCCGTCGAAGGGGAATCCCTCGATCGCTCGGGCGAGCTCGTCGCGCGTGATCAGGAGGATCCAGGCGTCGTAGCCGAATCGGGTGCCCAGCGCCTCCTCGATCCGCTTCTTGAGTGCTGCGCGGTGGTCAGGAGCGGCATCCGTCTCGAACGTGACGTTGCCACTGGCGAGCACCGTGCGCACCGCATCGAACCCCAGCTCGCGGAACACGTGCGCCAGGTCGGCGCTGCGGATCGTGATGCCGCCGACGTTCACGCCGCGAAGGAGTGCGACCCAGGCCGTCATGTCACAGGGCGAACTCGAACCCGAACCGCGACGACAGCAGCGCGACGAGATCGCGCGGGATCTTGGTCAGGTACGCCGGCGCCGGCACCAGCGTCTCGGCGGACCCGATGAAGGGGAAGTAGACGGGCCCATCGGTCATCGCCTCGACGTCATCGCGCACGCCGACGATGTCGGAGCCGATGCGTCGGAGGGCCGTGATGGTGATCGGCGCGGCGAGCCGAAGCGTGTCGCTCACGGGCATCCGCCAGTGCGGGAGCGACTCGCCATGCCGGACGCGCTGCTCTTCGCCGAGCGGGCCGAGGATGCGTCCCCATGCGGCGATCCCGGGCGATGCGAGCGTTCGATCCCACACGAAGATCGTGTCACCGGGCTGCGTGTGCCCGACGAGCTCGTGCGACCACTCGAACCGGCGGTCGAGCGCGGTCTTCGGAGCCGAGAGGGCGTCGCCGACCACGCCTCTCGAGGGGGCGATCATCCAATAGCGCTCCTCGGGATGCTCCCGCCACCAGTCGTTGATCGCCATGCGTGAAATCTAACCCGCTCGGCGTCGAATCAACGCGCCGCGGCGCGCACGATGTCCAGGAACCGTCTGTGGAACCGCGTCTCGCCCGCCACCTCGGGGTGAAAGGCGGTGGCAAGGAGCGGGCCCTGCTCGACGGCGACCACTCCCCCGCCGGGAAGCCTCGCGATCGCGGTCGCCCGCCCGCCCACCTCAGTGACGAGCGGCGCGCGGATGAACGTCGCACGCACCGGTCCATCGTCGAAGCCATCCACCTCGAGGTCGGTCTCGAACGAGTCGACCTGGCTGCCGAAGGCGTTGCGTTCGACGACCACGTCGAGCCCGCCGAAGGTCTCCTGGCCGGCGATCGGGTTCGTCAGCCGGTCGGCCAGCATGATCATCCCGGCGCAGGTGCCGTACACCGGCATGCCCGTCGCGATCGCCTCGCGGATCGGTCCCTGCATGCCGAAGGTGCGCGACAGCTTGTCGATGACGCTCGATTCGCCGCCCGGGATGACGAGCCCGTCCACCGTGGCGAGCTCGGAGGCCCGCCGCACGAGGCACACCTCGGCCCCCAGGTCTCGAAGGACGTGCGCGTGCTCGCGAATGTCGCCCTGGAGCGCGAGGATGCCGACGCGAGCCTTCACCGTGGATTGAGTAGCGCGCGAAGCCCGCGCATCGAAATCACCAGCCACGCTCGGAAAGGCGGTGCGGGGCGGGGAGATCCGAGACGTTGATCCCGACCATCGCCTCGCCGAGGCCGCGGGAGACATCGGCGATGACCTTGGGGTCGTCGTAGAAGGTGGTGGCCTTGACGATCGCGGCGGCGCGCTCGGCCGGGTTGCCCGACTTGAAGATGCCGGAGCCGACGAAGACGCCGTCCGCCCCCATCTGCATCATCATCGCCGCATCCGCGGGTGTCGCGACGCCTCCCGCGACGAACAGCACGACCGGCAGCGTGCCGGTCGATGCGATCTCGGCCACCAGCTCGTACGGGGCCTGCAGCTCCTTCGCGGCGACGTAGAGCTCGTCCTTCGTCATCGACTTCAGGACGTTGATCTCACTCGTGATCTTGCGGATGTGCTTGGTGGCCTCGGATACGTCGCCCGTGCCGGCCTCGCCCTTCGAGCGGATCATGGCGGCGCCCTCATTGATGCGACGAAGCGCCTCGCCGAGGTTGGTGGCACCGCAGACGAAGGGAACCGTGAAGCCCCACTTGTCGATGTGGTTGACGTAGTCGGCGGGCGAGAGGACTTCGGACTCGTCGATGTAGTCGACGCCGAGCTCCTGCAGGATCTGCGCCTCGACGAAGTGGCCGATGCGCGCCTTCGCCATCACGGGAATCGAGACAGCCTCGATGATGCTGTCGATCATGTCGGGGTCGCTCATGCGCGACACGCCGCCCTGTGCGCGGATGTCGGCGGGCACTCGTTCGAGCGCCATGACGGCGACCGCGCCGGCATCCTCGGCGATCTTCGCCTGGTCCGCTGTCACGACGTCCATGATGACGCCGCCCTTCAGCATCTCTGCGAGTCCGCGCTTGACGCGCGACGAACCGGTCGTGGGGGAAGACATCGATAGACTCCTCGGGATTGGCCTAGGCCAAAAGATAGCACGTACCAGCACGTACACTTCGACCGTGGCAGGGGCCAGATGATCGACGACATCAGCGGGAGCACGGCTGTCGAGATCGCTGAGAGCGTCCGCGACCTCCTTGACCGCGGCATCCTCTCCGCGGGGGATCCGCTGCCGCCCGTGCGGTCCCTCGCCGACCGGCTCGGGATCAATCGCAACACCGTCGTGGCCGCCTACCGGCAGCTCGCAGGAGCAGGAGTCCTCGTCTCGCGCGGCCGAGGCGGTACACGGATCGCGGATCGCGCGGCCGTCGCACAGGACGGCTACGCGAGCGACAGCGTCCTTCGCGACATCGGCACGGGCAATCCCGACCCCGATCTCATCCCAGACCCCTCGGACGCGCTGTCGCACGTCACGCGCCGTCCCGTCCTCTATGGGGAGCCGGTGATCGACCCCGAACTCGAGGTCTGGGCGACGGAATGGATGCGGGAGGCGCTCGACCCCTCACTGCCCTTCCGGCTGACGATCACAAGCGGCGCATCGGACGCGATCGAGCGGCTCCTCGCGCAGGCGCTGACCCGCGACGACGCGGTGGGCCTCGAGGACCCGTGCTTCCTCGCCAGCATCCACACCGTGCGGCTCGGCGGCTACCGGCCCGTGCCCATCCCCGTCGACGAAGAGGGCATGACGGTGGACGGTCTGCGGGCCGCGCTCGCCGAGGGTGTCCGGGCGGTCGTCTGCACTCCCCGGGCGCAGAACCCGACCGGCGCGAGCCTGTCGCCGGGTCGCGCACAGCAGCTGCGCCGCGTCCTCGCCGAGCATCCGTACGTCCTCGTCATCGAGGATGACCATTTCGCGATGCTCTCCACCCGTCCCTACCACTCGCTCATCGGGCCGGAACATCGACGATGGGCGCTGGTGCGGTCGGTGTCGAAGTTCCTCGGGCCCGACATGTGCCTCGCGGTCGCGGCATCCGATCCCCGCACGGCGGAGCGGCTCGCGATGCGCCTGACACCCGGCACGACGTGGGTCAGCCACCTGCTGCAGCGCCTGACCCACGCGCTCGTGACCGATCAGGGGGTGCTCGCCGAGATCCACGCCGCCGCCGACCACTACGCCGAGCGCAATGCCGCCTTCGCGCGCCGCCTGTCGGCCCACGGGCTGGCCGCTGTGGCCGGCGACGGACTCAACCTCTGGGTTCGCGTCCCCGTCCCCGCGCGCAGCGTGACCGAACGGCTGATGCGGCGCGGATGGCTGGCTCGGCCCGGCGACGAGTTCATCCTGGGGGACGAGGACGCCGCATCGCATCTGCGGCTCACCGTCCATGACCTGGATGATCAGGATGCCGAGCAGCTCGCCGAGGATCTCGCGGCCGCCGCGGCGGATGGCGCCATCCGCAAGGTGGGATGATCGATCGGGTGAAGATCCTCTCCATCCAGTCGGCTGTCGCCTACGGCCATGTCGGGAACTCCGCCGCCGTCTTCCCCCTGCAGCGGATCGGCATCGACGTCCTGCCTGTCTACACCGTGAACTTCTCCAACCACACGGGGTACGGCGCGTGGCGCGGGCCGCTCATCGCGCCGGCCGACGTCGCGGACGTCATCACGGGGATCGAGGAGCGCGGTGCGTTCCCCGACATCGACGTCGTGCTCTCGGGCTATCAGGGCAGCGAGGGCATCGGCGACGTGATCCTCGACGCCGTCGCACGGGTGAAGGCGGCGAACCCGGCGGCCGTCTACTCGTGCGACCCGGTGATGGGCAACGCGAAGTCGGGATGCTTCGTCGCTCCGGCCATCCCCGTCCTCCTGCGCGAGCGCGTGGTCCCCCAGGCTGACATCATCACGCCGAACCAGTTCGAGCTCGGGTTCCTCACCGGCACGGAGCCTGCGGATCTCGATTCGACCCTCGCATCGGCCGATCTCGCCCGTGCCATAGGTCCGCGCACCGTGCTCGTCACGAGCGTGGAGCGGCCCGACCGCCCCGCCGGGACGATCGAGATGCTCGCGGTCGATGACCAGGGTGCATGGATCGTCCAAACGCCGCAGATCCCGATGAAGGCGAACGGCTCGGGCGACGTCACGGCCGCGCTCTTCACCGCGCATTACCGCGAGACCGGCGATGCCGCCCTCGCCCTCGCGCGCACGACGTCGAGTGTCTTCGACCTGCTTCAGAACACCTTCGACTCCGGGCAGCGCGAGCTGCAGCTCGTCGAGTCGCAGGAGGCCTACGCACACCCGCGGATGCAGTTCGAGGTGCGTCAGGTCCGCTGAGCTGCCGCCGGCAACAGGCGATCGCCCCCAGACAGGCCGTTCGGGCGAGATGCTGCCTGCCTTCGGCAGATCGCCTGTTCTCGGGCGACCGCCACGCACGCAAGTGCGCCGGGCGCCGGGATGCGTGAGGTCAGGCGTCCCACGCGCCGGCGACGGTCTGCCGGACGTCGCCGAGGAGCTGCGGGAGGGCTTTCGTCTTCGCGATGATCGGGAAGAAGTTGGCGTCGGTCGCCCAGCGCGGGACGACGTGCTGGTGCAGGTGCGCGTCGATCCCCGCGCCGGCGACGCTCCCCTGGTTCATGCCGATGTTGAACCCGTCGCAGTGCGACACTCGCGTCAGGACCCGCATCGCCCGCTGGGTGAGGGCGCCGATCTCGGCGACCTCCTCGGCCGTCGCCTCGTCGTACGTCGCGATGTGGCGGTACGGGCACACGAGCAGGTGTCCCGAGTTGTACGGGAAGAGGTTCAGCAGCACATACGCCGTCACCCCACGGTGCACGATGAGCGCATCGCTGTCGGACATCCCCGGCGCCGCGCAGAACGGACACACCTCGCGCAGCGGCTCGGGGCCCGCTTGGATGTACGCCATCCGATGCGGCGTCCACAGCCGCTGGAACTCGTCGGGAACCCCGGCGAGGGTGCTCGCCGCGACCAGCGGTGAATCCTCGCCGGCACCGGCAGAGGCATCCGGGTCCCGGCTCAAACGAGGTCCTCCGCGGTGTTCACGAGCGCGTGGGTCTGGATCGCGCGCTGCACGAGAGCCACCGCCTCATCGATCGGGATGCCGTTGCGCTGGGTGCCGTCGCGGAACCGGAACGACACGGTGCTCGCCGAGCGGTCCTGCTCGCCCGCGATCAGCTGGAGAGGCACCTTGTGGGTCGTGTGGTTGCGGATCTTCTTCTGCATGCGCTCGTCGCTGTGGTCGACGTCGGCGCGGACCCCGGCGGCACGGAGCGTGGCGACGACGCCGTCGAGGTAGTCCGCGTACTCCTCCGCCACCGGGATGCCGATGACCTGCACCGGTGCGAGCCACACCGGGAACGCCCCGGCGTAGTGCTCGAGCAGGATCGCGAAGAACCGCTCGATCGAACCGAACAGCGCGCGGTGGATCATGATCGGACGCTTCTTCTGTCCATCGCGATCGGTGTACTCGAGCTCGAAGCGCTCCGGGAGGTTCGGGTCGACCTGGACGGTCGACAGCTGCCAGGTGCGACCCAGTGCGTCCTTGGTCTTGAGATCGATCTTCGGCCCGTAGAAGGCGGCCTCGCCCGGCACCTCGGTGAGCTTCAGCCCGCTCGCGAGGCCGACGTTGCGGAGGGCGTTGGTGGAGTAGTCCCAGAACTCGTCCGTCCCGATCCACTTCTCCTTCTCGTCATCGCGCATCGACAGCTCGAGCTCGAAGTCATCGAGGCCGAAGTCCCGCAGCATCGAGATGACGAACTCGAGCACGCGGGTCGCCTCGTCCTCGAGCTGCTCGGGCGTGACGAAGAGGTGGGAGTCGTCCTGGGTGAAGCCGCGCACCCGAGTGAGTCCATGGAGCGCGCCGGAGAGCTCGTTGCGGTACACCGTGCCGTTCTCCGCAAGACGCATGGGCAGGTCGCGATAGCTGCGCGCGCGCTCCTTGAAGATCAGGATGTGCATCGGGCAGTTCATCGGCTTGAGGTAGTAGTCGACCCCCGCCTTGGTGATCTCGCCTTCGGCGTCCCGCTCCTCATCGAGGTGGATGGGCGGGAACATCCCCTCCTTGTAGGTCACGAGGTGGTTGGACTGGAGGAAGAGATCCTGCTTCGAGATGTGGGGGGTGTAGACGTAGGTGTAGCCGCCCTCGATGTGACGACGACGGGCGTGCTGCTCCATCTCACCGCGGACGATGCCGCCCTTGGGGTGCCAGACCGAGAGTCCCGATCCGATCTCGTCCGGGAACGAGAAGAGGTCGAGCTCCCGCCCGAGCTTGCGGTGATCGCGCTTGGCGGCCTCCTCGAGACGTCCCTGATAGGCACGCAGCTCGTCCTTGGTCGGCCACGCCGTGCCGTAGATGCGCTGCAGCTGAGGGTTCTTCTCGCTTCCGCGCCAGTATGCGCCCGCAATGCGCTGGAGAGCCCAGCCGTTGCCTATCCCGCGGGTGCTCGGAAGGTGCGGTCCGCGGCAGAGGTCCTTCCACACGGTCTCGCCCGTGCGCGGATCGACGTTGTCGTAGATCGTGAGCTCGCCCGCGCCGACTTCGACCGAGGCGCCCTCGGTCTTCGCGGCGCCGCCCTTGAGTCCGATGAGCTCGAGCTTGAACGGCTCGTTCGCGAGCTCCTCGCGCGCCTCATCGTCCGTCACGACCCGACGGACGAACCGCTGCCCGGAGCGGACGATGCGGTCCATCTCCTTCTCGATCGCCTTGAGCTTCTCGGGTGTGAACGGCTCGGCCACGCCGAAGTCGTAGTAGAAGCCGTCGGTGATCGGCGGACCGATGCCGAGGTTCGCCTGGGGGTCGATGCGCTGAACGGCCTGCGCGAGCACGTGCGCCGCCGAATGGCGCAGGATGCTGAGACCGTCGGGGCTGTCGATCGTCACCGGCTCGACGGCATCCGTCGACTGCACGGTCGTCGCGAGGTCTCGCAGCTCGCCGTTGACACGGAGGGCGATGACAGAGCGATCGGTGAAGAGGGCGAAGCCGTCAGCCGGGTAGGACACGGCCGACGGAAGGGCGACGTCAGTCAAGGGAAGTCTCCAGAGTGTGGTTCGGTCGAGGTCTGCTCAGCTTCGGCCGCGTTGCGCGTCCTGCCCGCTCAGGCCTGGAGCGTTCGCGTGCCGATCGCCGCGGCGACGGCCGCGTGCGAATACCGGCGTGGGGCCACGCGAGAAGTCTACCGTCGCCTGTCGCGGGGATTCCCGTGACGCGGGCGCATCGATGCCAATATGCTGAAGCGTCGCACGAGCCGGGTCGGGGGTCAGGCGGGGGCGACACCGGGCACGGCATCCATTTTCGGGGGTCGATATGAGCGATGACGCTCCGGGCGTGACGACGAGCACCCCGGACCGAGTACGACGACCGCTGCGCTGCGGCGATCCCACGGTGCACGAGTTCACGACGCCCGACGGGGTCGGGCTCAGGCTCACGCGCTTCCAGGGAGGGACGAAGGGTCCTGTCATCCTGACGCCGGGGTTCGGCACCTCGTCGATCGCCTACACGATCGACACCACCGAGACGAACTATCCCGAGTACCTCTACGAGCACGGCTACGACGTCTGGGTGCTGGACTATCGCGCGAGCCCCCTGCTTGCGTCGGGCTCGACGCAGTTCACGCTCGACGACATCGCGCGGTACGACTATCCCGCCGCCGTCGGAAAGGTGCGCGAGGTCTCGGGAGCTGACGACGTGCAGATCATGGCGCACTGCGTGGGCTCGCTGACCCTGCTCATGGCACTGAGCCTGGGCCTCCCAGGGGTGCGGTCATCGGTGGCCTCGCAGCTGACGCTCCACCCGCGTGCGGGTGCGCTCAATGAGCTCCGGGCCGGCATCTACGCCGCCGATGTCATGGACGCGCTGGGAATCGACTCGCTCACGACGGAGTTCGACGACGATCCCTCGCTGTTCGAGCGGCTCTATGACAAGGCCCTGTCGATCTACCCGTCGGGCGACGAGCCCTGTGACCGCCCGTTCTGCCGCCGGGTCATGTTCATGTACGGCGAGGTGTACGACCACGACCATCTCAACGATGAGACACACGACCATCTCGAGGAGGCCTTCGGAGTCGCGAACATCAAGACCCTGACGCAGATCACGAAGATCCTCCGCGAGGATCACGCCGTGAGCTTCGACGGCGAGCACGACTACCTCGACGGCGCGGCCAACATGCGGGTGCCCATCGCCTTCATCCACGGCGAGCACAATCGGCTCTTCCTGCCCGAGGGCAGCGAGCTGACGTACAACTGGCTCCGCGACGCCAATGGTCCCGAGCTCTACTCGCGCACCATCATCCCCGGCTATTCGCACATGGACTGCTTCGTGGGCAAGGATGCCGCCCGCGACGTCTACCCGACTGTCACCGCACTGCTCGATCGCTTCAACTGACACCACGAGGAGTCCCGTTATGACCAGCGTCGACGAGTCCACCGCCCCTGAGCCGACCGCGGACGAACAGCATCCGGGTCTCGCAGATCTGGGCAGCTACCCCTTCCTCAGCGCGCTGACCGATCGGCGAACGAGGCGGATCCCTCGCGGCTTCTCTGTCAACGCCGGCCCGCTGAGCCATGAGAGCCACAACGCCGCTGCCCCTCTCAGCAAGCTCGAGGAGGCGATCCTCGTCACCTGCGTGACCGGAATCACCGGCATCACGACCCACGACGGGCCGCTCGTGGAGAAGAACGGAATGAACGAACTGGGCACGCCGTTCCTCAACATCCTGGCGCGTACCGGCAGCAGCGCCGACAATGCGCAGGCCACGCATTTCTTCATGATCAACGACGACGGGATCTTCCTCCTGCGCGCTCCGCGGGGTGCGCGCGCGCTCGAGCTGCTGAAGGACCTTCCGCCGAAATGGGGCGACTGGACCGAGGCGGATTGGCTCGCGACGGCCGACGAGTGCATCATCCGCGTGTCCGACAAGCGTCTCGACTTCCCCCGGGAGTGGCCGTACTACCTCGGCTGGAACAACCAGGCCTCCAACGCCCCCGGGACGACGCTGTTCTTCCCGGTCGTGGACTGCACGTGGCAGTACATCAACGCCATCCTGATCCTCCTCACCGAACCCGGCGGAATGCGCCCGCTGTTCCTCGACGATTGGCGCAGCTTCCACCCGAAGGGCTTCGTGGAATGGTTCGCGAAGATCGGCGGTGGCATCGGGCTCACGCCGAAGATCCCCTACCACCCGATCGGAGGGCTCTCCCGGGTCCGCAGCGGCTATGTCAACAAGGACAGCCAGGCGCCGCTCGGGTTCGCGCACGCGATGCGCACCGATTACGAGTCCTTCTTCTATTTCCAGAACCTCATGCTGCTCGGCCAGTCGATGGGACTCGGCGGGTGGATCCACGGGTCGGTCTTCCCGCCGTACATCTGGCAGCAGGATGAGGCGAAGGGCTGGCACGGGCTGGGATTCCGGTTGCAGGAGCCGACGAAGAAGCACCGCAAGTGGCCGCCCGTGCCGGCATCCCAGGCCAACCCGGTCGGAATCGACGGCATCCTGGAAGGCCTCACTCCCCCGTACGTCTCCTCCATGGATGAAGCCGTGGACCGCGTCGTGGAGTCCAAGTACAGCGCGGACGGGCCCGCCTACGGCAACACCGACGTCTTCGCGAGCTCCTACCGGAACCGTGACGATGCGAACGCGTTCCTCGAGAAGGGCACGCGCTTCGGTCCGGATGAGATCGCCTACACCAAGGAGATCTGCAACTACATCTGGGACACCTATGGGCGGTTTCCCGCGCACGTCGACGCGTTCTACACGCCCGGCATGTGGCTGCAGTTCTCGCATTTGGAGCTCGAGTACTACGACCGGTTCTTCGACCCGCGGCAGTACACCCGTCAGGCCGCCCACGACGGGCTCTGGCACGCGTGAACCGCACGCAGCGCGTCTTGAGACGCCCAGGAGCCGACGCGCCTACAGCTGGGCGGTGAAGAAGCCCGCGACGTCAGCGGCCTCCTTGCTGACGTACTGGTAGCCCTCGTAGCGCCCCGACGAAGGGAACCGGATCACGCCCAGCGAGTGAGGGGTGAGGGCGGAGAACTCCTCGACGATCCCCATCTCGCCCCACGGGTCACCGGTGCCCTGGACGTACTGCACGACGGTTCCCCGCAGATGCGGTGCGGCGAGAGCCGGGTTGTGACGACTCGGCAGCGGGGCCCGCAGGATCAGGTACACGAGATCCGTGCTGCGTGCCGCGGCAGGGCCAAGGGGTCCGAGCACCTGCCGTGCGAAGTGTCGATTGAAGACCGGCAGTCGGGTCGGCTGCACCGCGAGGAGTGCTTTGACGGGAGGACCATCGGGAATCGAGAACATCACGGTGTTCGCACCCGCCGACGTGCCGAGGGCACCGATGCGCGCAGGATCGACGTCCCGCCTCGACCTGAGGTAGTAAACGGCGCCGTTGAAATCCCGTGCTTCCCATCGGCCCATGGTCAGCGGCGGTCGCCTGCCGCTCTCGCCGTGGTTCGACAGGTCGAAGAGGAGGACGTGGAAGCCGGCGTCATGAAGCGCCTGGGTCGCGGGCAGGAAGTCGACGTCCCGGTCGACGAACGGCACCCGGCCCGCGGTATTGCCGACCCGATTCCAGAGCCATCCGTGCACGAAGATGACGGCCGGCCCCCGGGCGGGCCCCGCCGGGACGAACCAGCCTTTCAGAGTCACGCCGTCTGTCGCGGCGAACGCCACCTCCTCGTAGTCCATCCCGGCATCCTTCGGCGTCCGGGCGAGAGGCTGACGGTCGCCGAAGATCATGAGCCGCGTCAGAGTGGTCAGCTTCCGGATGCCGCGCTCCCCGGAGGTGCGCACCCCGGAGGCGTCAGCCGGCGACGTCGGCATGCTCGCGGAATCTCACGACGAGTCCGCTCGCCGGGAGGGGGAAGAGCTCGTTCGTCAGCGTCAGGTCCTGTTCCGGGATCGACCATTCCGCCCTGCGCAGCAGCAGCGTCAGGTAGACCTTCACGGCCACCGTCACGATGTTCTCTCCGGGGCAGCGATGATGCGTCGATTGGCCGTCCCCGTGCGGCACATAGCTGCCGGGAGGGAGGGCTGCTTCCTGATTCGGGGTGAACCGATCCGGATCGAAGCGGTCGGGATCGGGGAACACGTCGGGATTGCGCATGTTGATATGGATGGCGCCCATCGCACCCCAGCCTTTGGGAATACGGAAGCCGCCGACCTCCATGTCCTCCTGGACCCGCCCGAAGAAGGTCGCGGAGTTCATCGCGAAGTACCGGCGCACCTCCTTGGAGATCTGCTCGAGGTATTCCATCCGGTCGATCTGATCCATCGTGATCGGGCCGTCCGGAGAGACCGCCAGCACTTCGGCACGCGCCCGCTCCATGACTTCCGGATGCTGACCGACGATCATCGTCGTCAGCGTAAGGGGCACGAAATACCCGCCCTGCCCCGCGAAGATGAGGTGACGGATGTCGCCCCGCAGTGCATCGAGGGGCACGTCGGTGTCGTTCGCGGCGTCGATCATGCGAGAGACGATGTCGTCGTACCCGCCTGCCTTGTGCTTCTCGAGAGCCTCGCCGATGATCGCGTCCATGCGCTTGCGCCCCGCGATCGCCTTCCCATACGTGGTCCCGGGGATGGCGACCGGCAGGGTCATGAACGCATCGCGCATGTTCGCGAGGTGATGATCCAGTTCTGCGGCATGCTCCTCGCTCAGGTCTCCCGTGTACAGCGCGCCGGTCAGCCGGGCAGCGAAGCGCTGAAGGTCGGCCCGCATGTCCTGGGCTGTCCCGCTCTGGAGCCATGGGTCGATGGTCCGCTGGAGCAGGCCCTGCATCGTGGGCAGATAGGACGCGATCGCCGACCGGTAGCCGACGGCTCGGAGCATGACGGATTTGCGGCCGTGGTGCTCCACCCCATCGATGAGAGCCAGCGAGTTGAGGAAGATCTGCTCCGCCGAGATCGGGTCGGCGTCGCCGCGGACGATCCGCTCGTCCGTCGCGAAGGTGTGGAATGCCTCGTGACCCGAGAAGACGACGAAGCTGTTGCCGAACAGCCGCGTCTTGAAGATCGGTCCGTACTTCTGTATCCGGTCCTTGTAGAAGCCGTGGTTGTTGCGAAGGATCGAGAACGTCTCACCCAGCCATGGCAGCCCGAAGCGACCGGGCGGGAGGGGCTTCTGCTTCACGGTGGAGGAGGTGGACATCGTCACTTCTTCTTCCGCAGGAGGGGCATGAGCCACCCGAACCACCGCGACGAGCGGAAGACCCAGTTGATCATGTGCTGGTTCCACTCGTGGAGCCAGTATTCGTGGATCTTCCCGTCGCGCAGGTCGAAGAGACCGATCGCGCGCCCCTTCATCGTCTTGATCGGCATCCGGATCTCATAGCGGATGAAGACCGCGGTGTACTTCTCGCCCGCCATGATGTCGAGCACCTCGCCGACGAAGACGCCGTCCTTGATGAACTGCGTGAGCTTCGTATACAGCTCGACGATGTCGTCGTTCGTCCTGTAGTCCCCCGAGAGGTAGTGCTGTCCGGGATAGTGGATGACGGCATCCGGAGCAAGAAGAGCGCGGAAACCGACCATGTCCCCCGCCATGAGCACCTTCCAGTAGGTGCGGATCACCTCGAACCGCGCCTCGCGGTCCTCTTCTGTCGTGGTCATCGGACTCCTCTGTCAGAAGTGCTGGTGCGTCGGATCTATGCGGCGGCGGATGCCGCAGCCGAGGTGGAGCTGGATGCGCCGGCGGGCGTCGCGCCGACGACGTTCCACGGGGCGAAGGCATTCGACACGCCGTCGAGGGCCGGGTGGAGCTGAGGGAAGTGGCGCAGCAGGACCGACTTCATCGTGTTGTCGGCGATCCAGTCCAATCCCGTCTTGGTGTAGTACTCCTCCGTGTAGCAGTCCGTGAGGAACCGGTCGCTCTTCAGCCGCCGGCTCGCCATGAGGATGAAGACGCGGAAAGCGGTGTCGCTGAAGCCGAATCCGCGGGGCGGCGTCTCTGCGTGCATGCCCACCTGAAGATCCACCTTCTCGACGTCTCCGTAGATCTCCTCGAGCTCTCGCGCCCACTGCGGGTTGTCCGTCAGCTCGTCGAAGGTGGATACCGGCGTGAGGTGCAGCATCCTGCGGAACTGGTTGTAGCGGGGCACGCCTCGCTCGCGGTCACGCGCGATGTCGAGAGCCGCCAGGTCGAGTCGGACGCCGTCCGGAAGCGTCAGATCCTGCATCCAGCTCGGGAAGTTGTGAAGCTGAACTGCTCCGGGATGCTGGACCCCGAACGAGTACCAGAGATCCTGCACCTCCTGTGGTCCGGCCAGCACGCGCTCCGCATTGAGCAGGATGATCTCCTTGAACTCCATGGTGTCCAGCAGCGAGTCGTCGGCGAGCGAGCGGACGTCGAGCTGATCGGGCAGCAGAGGGTGCAGGCGGTAGACCGCGGCGAACTCCTCGGTCAGCTGGTAGGGAGCTCCATGGTGATCGTGGGCGGAGCCGGGGATGCCGCTGACGAGATCGCTCCGGCCCAGGCGTCCGAATCGTCGATGCAGCCTTTCACCCGCGAGCCCCCACCAGTTGGCGCGCATGGCGACCTTGAGAACGGGATGCGCAATGATCGCCGGCGTCCATTCGACGGTGTGGATCTTCGCAAGCAGCGCGGAGGTGATGAGCTGCGCCGTGCCGAAGAGCTCGTCGTCTGTCAGGTGCGGGTGGTCCTTCTTCAGCGCATCGCAGATCGCGTTGTGCTCGAGAGTGAACAGCGTGTGGAGCATCCCGAGCCCCACCCACCAGTTCTCGTTGAATCCGGTGAGCGCCACTCCGGCCTTCGGGTCGAGCGGCAGCCGACCGTCCTTCAGCGCGAGCTTTCCGTCGATGCGACTGCGCACCGCATCGCGCCTGGCCTCAGAGCTTCCGTAGATCGCGGACGCGTCCCACCAGTGCGACTGACTGTTGATGTACGTCGGCGGAAGGTCCCTGTCGCCGTCGACGCGCGTCGCGTCCTGCTTGGTCCGCGGAATCCGCATCGGGTTCTCGAACCAGGTGTCGCCCTCGGGAAGCGGGATCTCGATGTGCGCTTCCTCCTCGCGTCCGTGGGCGAACCAGTCGTGCGTCTGGAACTGGATCCACGACGCCGCGATGAGGTTGAGCGACGTGGCGGGTGTGAACTGCTCGCGTCGCATCAGCCGCCGGCTGATCTCCCGTGGGTTGGGCGCGGCGAGGTCGGCGGCTGCGGCCGGCCACGCGCTGGCGATCGGGACGTTCCGCGCGAATCGGGTGCTCGCCCGCCCCATGTCCGGGTCGCTCAAGTCGTTGTACGACCCGTCGGCGGTCCGGAACCGACGCTCGGCGTCGGGAGCGGTCGCCAGCGTGACGCCGGGTGTCCGTCCGGCATCGCCCGGGGTGCGCGTGTCCGTCAGGTTCTCGGACCGCAGCTGATCGCGGAGCGCGATCAGGTTGAGCAGGCCGAAAGCGAAGGGCAGTCTGTGCCATGGTTTGCGGCGGTTCACCCGCGCGAAAGTGCTGATCAGTGCGCGCTCGAAAACAGATGGTCTGCTCAATGCCGGCTCCGTTCACGCAGGACGCCCGTGCCCCAACCGGATCTGCCCTGGTTCCAGTGGATCTGCCCGCATCTTAGTGAAACCGAAGCCGTGAGGGCCATCATTCCGACCGACTTCGCCTGTCTTCGCGCCGCCGATCCTGAAGCCGATGATCGCCGGGGACGAGCTTCGGCGCCGTCGCGGGTATCCGTTGCGCGGTGGGGGCGCGGCTCACTAGTTTGAGGGGCAGGCGCGGACCTGGGGGGCCGGGCGCGGGCAGCGAGGAAACAGCCGGCCGCCGATGCCACGCGCCTCGAGCACCGCCGTCGAATCCTTCAGAGAGGCAACGCCGATGTCCTCCACGAATCACGTGCTTCACCCCGTTCCCCACCGCGCATCCGATATACCCTCCGCCGCCACTCGCCAGGGGGGTGCCCGTGTCTTCCAGCGCTGAGCATCTCGATGCGGTCGTCGTCGGATCGGGGTTCGGCGCCTCCGTCGCGGCGTATCGCCTGGCCGACGCCGGGCGATCCGTTGTCGTCCTCGAGCGCGGGCGCAGCTACCCGCCGGGCAGCTTCGCCCGCAACCCCTACGAGATGAGCCACGCCTTCTGGGAGCCGAAGGACGAGCTGTTCGGCCTGTTCGACATCCGCTCGTTCCGCAAGATCGAGTCGATCGTCTCGTCGGGGCTCGGCGGCGGCTCGCTGATCTACGCCAACGTCCTGCTGCGCAAAGACGAGCGATGGTTCGTGCACGACTCACCACTGCCGGGCGGCGGCTACGAAAACTGGCCCATCGGGCGCAACGACCTCGATCGTCACTACGACGCGGTCGAGGCGATGATGACTCCGACGCCGAACCCCTACCCGGATCTCCCGAAATCCAAGGCGTTGCGCGAAGCGGCACAGGCTCTCGGGCTGCAGGTGATCGAGCCGCCGCTCGCGGTGTCGTTCGCTTCGCGGCCGGGCGGCACCGCCCAGCCGAAGCAGCTGATCGAGGAGCCTTCGTACGGCAACATCCACGGGGCGACCCGGCTCACGTGCCGGCTCTGCGGCGAGTGCGACATCGGCTGCAACGAGGGTTCGAAGAACACCCTGGATCACAACTACCTGTCGGCCGCGGCCTTCAAGGGCGCAGACATCCGGACGCTCGCCGAGGTGTACGGCGTCACCCCGCTGGACGGGGGCGGCTACGAGGTGCGCTATCTGCAGTACGGAACGGATGCCGAGGCCGACGGCAAGCGCCGCCGTGAGCCGGTGACGATCACCTGCGACCAGCTCTTCCTCGGCGCGGGAACGTTCGGGACGACGGCGCTCCTCCTCCGCAACCGCGTGGGCCTGCCCGCACTCGGCCAGGCGCTCGGCAGCCGCTTCAGCGGCAACGGCGACCTGATCACGTTCTGCTTCAATGCCAAGACGACGTCGGATCAGGGCCAGCTGCGGATCATCGACCCGACGTACGGGCCCGTCATCACCACCGCCATCCGTCAGCCCGACGGGGCTGACCAGGAGGGCGCGGGACGCGGCTACTACGTGCAGGAAGCGGGCTTCCCGGATTTCGCGAACTGGCTCATCGAGACCGCGCAGGTCACGTCGTCGATGAAGCGGGCCGGGTCCGTGGTGAAGCAGATGATCTGGAATCGCCTCGGCAACAGGAACGAGTCGACCATCTCGGCGGAGGTGGCCAAGCTCGTCGGTCAGGGCCGTCTGGCATCGAGTTCGCTCCCACTCCTCGGGATGGGCCGAGACACGCCCGACGGACGCATCACCCTCCGCGACGGAGAGGTGGATGTCGAGTGGACGGCCGCGACGAGCGCGGCCTACTTCGACTCGATGCGAAAGACGATGAGAGACATCACCGAGACGCTGGGCGGAACGTACCGAGACAATCCGCTCTGGTGGACCAAGCGGGTCGTCACGGTCCACCCGCTGGGCGGAACGCCGATGGGGCGGCATCCCCACGAGGGTGTGGTCGACGCCTGGAACGAGGCCTTCGGGCATCCGGGCCTCTTCGTCGTCGACGGTTCTGCCGTCCCGGGTCCCGTTGGACCGAATCCCTCGCTCACCATCGCCGCGATGTCCAACCGCGCGGTCGAGCACGCGCTCGAGAAGCCGCGGCCGCCACGCCGCACCGTTCCGCGGGCGGTACCCGCATCGACGCCGGAGGTCATCGTGGACGAGCCCCAAGCAGGTCGCGGCATGGAGTTCACCGAGAAGATGAAGGGCTACATCGCCCTGGACGAGACCGATCCGATGGAGGGGTGGACTCTCGGTCGGCAGCTCAGTCAGCGATTCATGTTCACACTGACCATCACCGCCCCGGATGTCGAGCGCTTCGTCGCAGGGGAGGATCACACCGCTCTGGCCGAGGGGGAGATCGAATGCGATCTCCTCGGCGGCCAGCTGCCGGTGGTGAAAGGCTGGGCCAACCTCTTCGTCCAGGCAGGCGACGAGAACTCGATGGAGATGCGCTACCGGCTCTGGTTCCACGACCGCGCCGGCATTCCCCTGACGATGTACGGATTCAAGGTGGTGCGCGACGACCCCGGACTCGACGTCTGGAGCGACACATCCACTCTGTACATCACCGTTATGAAAGGCCATGTCCCTCCCGGCGAGAATGGCGCTGATGACGGCTCGGGCGACGTGATCGCGGCCGGCATCCTGCGGATCCTGGCGGCGGATTTCGCTCGGCAGATGACGACGTTCAAGGGCTCAGGCGGAGGGGCTCTCGCCTCGATCGCGCGATTCGGGGCGTTCTTCACTAAATCCGTGAAAGACGCCTATCTGAAGCCCGCACGGCAGCCCCAGGGTTCCCGGCCCGCCGGCCCTGGTTCGCCGGATGACGAGATCCCGACATGAGCGCGCCGCCCCTGACTGATCGCCGCACCCACCGCGATGCAGTTCACTTCCTCGAGGCAGCCGACGGGGCCGCACTCACGGCCATACAGGTGCGGGGTGAAGCCGAGCCTGCGAAAGGCCCGGTGCTGCTGCTGCATGGTGTGGGAATGCGTGCGGAGTCCTTTCGTCCGCCGGCCATCAGGTCGCTCGTCGATGTCCTGATCGATGAGGGGTGGGATGTCTGGCTGGGCAACTGGCGCGGATCGATCGACCTGCCGGCCATGCCCTGGGCGCTCGACGACGTGGCACGATTCGATGTGCCCGCACTCGTCGAGTACGTCGCCGCCCAGACCGGCTCTGCCACCGTGAAGCTAGTGGCCCACTGCCAGGGCGCGGCGGCGGCCAGCATGGCGGTCGTCGCCGGTCTCGTGCCCCAGGTCGACACGGTGGTCGCCAACGGGGTCTCGCTTCACCCGCTGGTGCCCCGCTTCGCGAAGGTCAAGCTGCACCTCGTCCGTCCGCTGCTGGGCCGGGGCGAGCCGTATGTCGACGTCGCATGGGGTGATGGCCCCGAACGGGGTGTCCCTTGGGTCGCGCGCACGGCGGTGCGATTGGCGCACGGGGAATGCAGCAATCCGAGCTGCAACATGGCGAGCTTCGCTCTCGGCGCCGGGCATCCCGCGCTGTGGCGGCACGAGAATCTGGACGACGCCACCCACCGCTGGCTCGGGGGCGAACTGGGCAGGATTCCCCTCAGCTGGTACGCGCAGATGGCGATGAGCGACCGGGCGCGGCAGTACGTGAGCGTCCGCCCACACACCGACCTTCCCCGCAGATGGGGTGGCCAGCGCCCGGCGACGGAGGCCCGATTCGTCCTCCTGACCGGCGACCGCAACAGGGCGTTCCTGCCCGCCAGCCAGCGCGCGACGTTCGACTACCTCGAGCGGCACCAGCCCGGACGGCACTCACTGACGGTCATCCCCGGATATTCGCACACCGACGTCTTCATCGGCCGCCGCGCCCATGTCGACGTCTTCCCGCGCATCCTCGCCGCGCTCAACGACTGACCCCCGTGGCCGCTCAGAGGTGCTTGAGAGCCTCGCGCCTGCTGAGCGGGCTCACGACAGTGCCCGCGACGTAGGCGCGGACCCACTCGGGTGCGACCCGCGCGTACTCGCGCAGAGCCCAGCCGATGGCCTTGCGGATGAAGAATTCGGGATCCTCCCGATTCGGCTCGATGGCCGCTGCCAGCAGGTCAGGGTCGACACGGTCGCGCCTGCCCAGCTGAGAGAGGATGGCGATCCGCCGGATCCACATGTCCGGGTCGACGCTCCACCGTCTCACTAGTCGACTGGTCTCCCCCGGCCGGGCGTCGAGCGCGTCGGCCATGCGATGCGCGAGCTCGTCCGTGATGTCCCACCATCGCCCTGTGCGAACCATGTGCTCGACGAGGGGAATGATCTGCGGATCCCCTCGCAGTGGGCGCAACCCGAGGAGGTGCATCGCGGCGTACCGCTCTTCGCGTCGGGATGCCTCGTCCCACAGGTCGATCGCAGTGGAACGCAATGCCGCGGCATCCGTCACCCCCGCGGTCGCTGCCTTCGTGAGGCGCCGAACCTCGGGCAGCGGCACACCGTAGAAGGGCATCGCCGACTTCATGTAGGCCTGCTGCCCTGGTGCGCGCTGCGGGTCGGCGTGGGCGGCGAGTGCGGCACGGATCGGGTCGGCGAGCTCACTCACGAGGACGCTTGGCGAGGGCGGGGACACGGCATGACGGCCAGCGTATCCGGCGCCAGCCGTGGCGCCCCGTCGACCAACCGCCGGCGCCCGGCACAACGACCGAGGCCCCCTGGCCCGCGGCCCGATCGGGCTCGCAGGTCAGGAGGCCTCAGATCAGTGTTGCGTTGCCGCTGTCAGCGTTGCCGCTGTCAGAGGCCAAGCCCCGTCAGCAGGCGGTTCAGGAGGGCTCCGATCCCCTGCAGGGGACCATTGCCGTCCAGCAGTCCGGCCACCGCGCACAGCAGGTTGCCGAGCAGGTTGCCGGCGCCCGGCACCGCAGTGATGTCGAGGTTGATCTCGTTGAGATCGATCACCAGGCCGAGAACGTCGAGGTGGAGCGGTCCGAGATCCAGTGTCAAAATGTCGCACGCGTCACCGACCGCCAGGTCCGCGATCGTCGCAGTGAATGTGTCCGATACGGGGGTGACCACCCCTGTGGCGTTCGTCAAGCTACCGGTGATCGAACCCGTGAGCTGGAGAGCCCCATTCACCGTTCGCACGGTGAGATCACTGATCTGGCCCACGAAGCCAGCACCGGTGGCGTCCGTACCAGTGACGGGCACGGCGGTCGGCGCTGCGACCGCCTGAGAGACGCTCGAAGCCGCGGAGGCGGGCTGGGCGGCGTTCGCGGCCGCGGCGGGCAGAACCCCGAGAGCGGCTGAGAGGGCGATTGCGACACCGGCGGTGGCAAGTTTGCTTCTTTGCAACATGTCTTGTTCCTTTCGTTTGGTACCGCGGCGTGGGGCGCCGCGAACCGATCGGATCAGCGACACTACGTCGCGGACCCGGAAAGCCGTTCCCGGTACACACGCCGTTTTGATTGAGGTACCATGCCCGCCGACGGACCACAGTGAGAAGCCGCAGACGTGCCCGCTGGACGTGGAGACACGGAGCGCGCGTTTCCGCTGGGACCCTTGAGACGAGCCCATAAACAAGGAAAACCCCCGGAAATCCGGGGGTTTCGTGGTGGGCGATACTGGGATCGAACCAGTGACCTCTTCCGTGTCAGGGAAGCGCGCTACCGCTGCGCCAATCGCCCGAGTTAGTGCTGCCGGTCGGGACCGGGAGTGGAGGTGGCGACGGGATTCGAACCCGTGTAAACGGCTTTGCAGGCCGGTGCCTAGCCGCTCGGCCACGCCACCATGTGTGGTTGACCCACGTGTCGTGATCGACTTTCGGGGATCCTGGTGGATTCCCGTGTGGCGATCCTCGCACTCGAGCGGATGACGAGACTCGAACTCGCGACCCCAACCTTGGCAAGGTTGTGCGCTACCAACTGCGCTACATCCGCGTTATCCGGATCTCTCCGGCGCTTCAATGACTTTATCCGATCGTCGCCCAGGTGCAAAACCGAGCGACGCCCGCGCGTGTCTGGACTCCGATTCGTGGGCCACCCGTGCATCCGGTAAGATCGTGACTCGGCCCCGCGGGGCTTTGGGCGATTGGCGCAGTTGGTAGCGCGCTTCCTTCACACGGAAGAGGTCATCGGTTCGAGTCCGGTATCGCCCACAAGAGAGGCCCCCGGCATTCCGGGGGCTTCGTCGTTTGTGGGGCGAGGACCCATGAGTCGATACAAGGGCTCCCCCTACCCCCTACGCCCCAGTGTGCGGTGAGACCAGAACAACCCGCGAGGCGTTTACGACCACCTGTGTGAAAGGCCCAGTACCTCGGGAAGGCCGTGATGGGTCGGGGGGCATCCCTTGCTGTCGCGTCGGCTCGTTGGTGCTCGTCTAAGCGGTCGGGGGCGTTACGCTCATCATCGATGGCGACTTCAGATCGGCCCGCGTCGAATTTCCGAGGGCTCGTGGGGCTGGGGCGTCCATTCGCCGCGGTCTTCGACCCGCGACTGAATGCGCTGAACCTGATCCGGCTGTTGCTCGCCACCGGCGTGATCGTGTGGCATTCCGTCTCGCTCGGCGGGTCCTCGTTTACTTTTTGGCCGCTTCAGCAATTCATGGCGGACTTCTCCGTGGACGGGTTCTTCGCGATCAGCGGCTTTCTGATCGTCTTGTCATGGACGCGTGATCCGCGTTGGATGCGCTACCTCGTGGCGCGTGTGCTTCGCATCATGCCGGCGTTCTGGGTCTGCCTGATCGTGACCGCGTTTGTCATCGCACCGCTCGCCCAGGGGGTCTGGGGTGCGGAAAACCTCACCTACGTCCTCAAGAACGCCGCGTTGGTGATGTTCCAGTACGACATCGCCGGCACGCCGCTGGGCGTGCCGTTCCAGGGCTTATGGGATGGCTCGCTGTGGACCCTCGCGTGGGAGTTCTTCTGCTACCTCGGCGTTCTCGCACTCGGTGTCTGCGGTCTGCTCAAGCGGCCCTGGGTGATTCCCTCGCTGTTCGCTCTCGCCACCCTCGGGGCGATCGCCAATGCTCTCGGCTTCCTAGGCGGCGTGCTCGGCGGAAATGTTCCGGCCATGTCCCGGTTCGGTCTGATGTTCCTTGCCGGGGCGATGATCTATCAGTTCCGGGATCGCATTCCCGTGTCTCCGCTATGGGTGATCGTCGCTGTTCTCATTCTCGCGGGATCGCTGTTCATGCCGAACTATCGGATCGTCGCCGCGTTGCCCATCGCGTATCTCGTGTTGACCGCGGGCGCAATCGTCAAGCACGAGCGACTCCGCCTGCGCAATGACATCTCGTACGGGGTCTATATTTACGCGTTCCCGCTGCAGCAGACCCTCTTGATCTTCGGTGCATCCGCGTTCGGTGTGCTGTGGTTCGCGGTTCTGTCTGCAATCGCCACCCTCCCGCTCGCCATCGCCTCATGGTTCCTCGTCGAGAAACCCGCGATGAGGCTACGCCGCCGAAAGACAGCGCGACCCGCGGCCATCGCCGCCGTCTGAAGGCGAAAATCAGTCGATTCAGGATGTCGTCAGCGGACATCCACGAACCTCGGCGAACCCCGTGGCTATCCTTCACACGGAAGAGGTCATCGGTTCGAGTCCGGTATCGCCCACTCCACGCCTCCCGGCGTCACTCCTGCACGGTCCAGCCGTACCGTCGATGCAGCGCGTCGGCCACCGATCCGAATCGCTCCCGGTCGAGTGCACACGCTTCTCGGCGCAGGCCGCTCTCGTGCACGGAGTAGAGCTGATCCACGTCAACCCACGAGGGCCGGCGCTGGACATCCCACGGGCCCGAGCCGATGGCGAGAAAATCGCGGTCTCCGTCGTGCGATCTGCTCGTGAGTCGCACCGCGTAGAGATGCGACTCATCCCTCCGCCCGATCACCAGGACAGGGCGATCCTTGCCCCGCCCGTCGTTCTCGGCGTACGGCACCCAGGTCCACACGATCTCACCGGCATCCGGATCGCCGTCCATGCTCGGTGCGTACGTGATCCGAAGGTGCTCCGGACGAGGCGGCGCGATCGAAACCGTCGCAGTGGAGCCCGCCGGGGCCACAGCAGGCGCGGACCGTGGAGGATTGCCAGACGGGCCGCCGGTGGGTCGGAGAAGGCTCTTGAGCCGGGCGAAGAGGCCGGGACGGGTGGTCATGGTCGCCACCCTATGTCGACGCGGTCAGCCGTCGAAGACGCCGACGCACGCGAGAGGGGCGCCGCGCGATGCGCGACGCCCCTCTGCTGCCTGAATCGTCAGCCGCGAGCGTCGGTGAGGACGTAGCCCTCTTCGCCGTGGACGATGGTGTCGATGCCGGCGATCTCGTCCTCGTTCTTGACGCGGAAGCCGATCGTCTTCTGGATGATCCAGCCGATGGCGTAGGCGAGCACGAACGAGTAGATGAGCACCGAGAAGGCGGCGATCGCCTGGACCATCAGCTGCGTGAGGTTGCCGCTGTAGATGAGGCCCGTGCCGTTCGCGAAGAAGCCGAGGAAGAGCGTTCCGATCAGACCGCCGACGAGGTGGATGCCCACCACGTCGAGCGAGTCGTCGAAGCCCCACTTGAACTTCAGCTCGATCGCGATCGCGCACACGGCCCCGGCGAGGAAGCCGAGGACGATCGCCCAGATCGGGGTCAGCGCGGCGCACGCAGGCGTGATGGCCACGAGGCCCGCAACAGCACCGGATGCCGCACCGACGGATGTGGGCTTGCCGTCCTTGATCTTCTCCACGAGCAGCCACGCGAGAAGAGCGGCGGCCGGAGCGGCGATGGTGTTGACGAAGGCGACGGCAGCGGTGTTGTCAGCGGCGAGCTCCGAGCCCGCGTTGAATCCGAACCAGCCGAACCACAGCAGCCCGGCGCCGAGGAGCACGAAGGGCGGGTTGTGAGGAACCTGGATGCCCTTCTGGAAGCCGACACGCTTGCCGAGCACGAGCGCCAGCGCCAGCGCTGCGGCACCGGCGTTGATGTGAACTGCCGTGCCGCCGGCGAAGTCGATCGCGCCGACACCGAACCACTGCTGCATGCCGAAGGTGATCCAGCCGCCGTACGAGAAGCTGCCGTCGTCGGCGAGACCGAAGTTGAACACCCAGCTGGCCACCGGGAAGTAGACGATGGTCGCCCACACGGCCGCGAAGATCATCCACGCGCCGAACTTGGCGCGGTCCGCGATCGCACCCGACACGAGCGCGACGGTGATGATCGCGAACGTCGCCTGGAACGCGACGAAAGCGAGCGGGGGGTAAGCGTTGCCCTCGGGCGTGGTCAGCAGGCTCTCAAGGCCGATCTCACTGAGGTCGATCGTCCAGGGGAACTGAATCGTGCCGGTGGCCGTGGTCGGGAAAGCGACGGCATAGCCGTACAGCACCCACAGCACGCCGATGAGTCCCATAGCGCCGAAGCTCAGCATCATCATGCTGATGACGCTCTTGGCCTTGACCAGTCCGCCGTAGAAGAACGCCAAGCCAGGCGTCATGAGCAAAACGAGTGCGGCAGCTATGAGGATGAATGCGGTGTTGCCTTGATCCATCTCGGGGAGAACCTCTCTGCAGGGACGCAGGAAACGCGTCGGGTTCGCCCATTGTGACCAGACCGGGTTACCGGCGACCTCGGGGGCTTGTTTCCTGCCGGTTACGCATCAGGTGTCTGTGTAAACATCACGTTTCGGAGCGCCGAGAGCTGACGCGGAGATGCCGCTCAGTCCAGCGTGAGCGCGACCAGACGCGAGATCGCGCGGAGGTACTTCTTCCGATATCCGCCGACGAGCATCTCCTCGCTGAAGACGAGGTCGAGCGACGTCCCGGTGGCGCGGATCGGGATCTGCGCATCGTAGGCGCGATCGATGAAGGCGACGAATCGCAGAGCTGCCGATTGGTCATCGAACTGGTCGACCCCGCGCAGCCCGATGACGGAGAGGCCCTCGACCAGTCGGATGTAGCGACTCGGGTGCACCCGGGCCAGGTGCGCGATCAGCGCAGGGAAGGGGTCGTCCGACGCCACTCCAGCCCCGGATGCCGCGGCCAGCGCACTCTCGTAGTCCGCCTCGCTCAGCACGGCGGCGTGCCCGTCCAGCGCGCGGTGGCGGAAGTCGGTGCCGTCGATGCGGAGGGTCTGGAAGTTCGCCGACATGGCGTGGATCTCGCGAAGGAAGTCCTGGGCGGCGAAGCGTCCTTCACCGAGCGCATTGGGTGGCGTGTTCGAGGTCGCCGCCATCCGCGTGCCGCCGCCGACCAGCTCTCCGAGCAGGCGGGTCATCACCATGGTGTCGCCCGGATCGTCGAGTTCGAACTCATCGATGCAGATCAGGTCGGCTCCGCGAAAGAGCTCCACGGTGTTCTGATAGCCGAGCGCCCCGACGAGCGCCGTGTACTCGATGAACGAGCCGAAGTACTTCCTCCGCACGGACATCGCGTGATAGATCGAGGCGAGCAGGTGCGTCTTGCCGACACCGAACCCGCCGTCGAGGTAGACACCGGGTTTCGGCTCCGGACCCTTCTTGGCACGACGGAAGAAGCCGCCTCGGGCTGCGGGCTGACCGACACCCGCGAAGGTCATCAGCTCGTCCTTCGCCTCCTGCTGGGAGGGATAGGCCGCGTCCGCGCGGTAGGACTCGAACGTCGCGTCGGCGAACTGCGGCGGAGGCACGAGCGCGGCCACCATCTCGGCGCCCGTGACCTGCGGCTGCCGCTCGGTCAGATGGACGATTCCGGCTGCCGTCGTGGTCATGTCGTCCTATGTCGGTGTCTTACTGTGGCGATGCGCGCCGGGCCGCGGGAATCTAGGGTCGGAAGGCGCGGTTCAACCCTACGCCGTCGCCATCAGCACCCCGACCCGAGGAGCACGCCTTGACCGTCGAAATCGACACGTCGTCCCCCAAGTTTGCCGAGTACTCCGAGCCCGGGCGCCTCGTCACGGGCGCCTGGCTGGAGGAGCACCTCGGAACGCCCGGACTCGTCGTGGTCGAGTCCGACGAGGACGTCCTCCTCTACGAGACGGGTCACATCCCAGGTGCTGTGAAAGTCGATTGGCACACCGAGCTGAACGACCCGGTGGTGCGCGATTACCTCGACGGCGCGGGCTTCGCGGAGCTGCTCAGCCGCAAGGGCATCTCGCGCGACGACACCATCGTGATCTACGGCGACAAGAGCAACTGGTGGGCCGCCTACGCGCTGTGGGTCTTCTCGCTCTTCGGCCACGACGACGTGCGACTCCTCGATGGCGGACGCGACAAGTGGATCGCGGAGGGGCGCCCCATCACCACGGAGGCGCCTGTCCCGAGCCCCACCCGGTATCCCGTCGTCGAGCGCGACGACTCCACCCTCCGCGCGTACCGGGAGGACGTCCTCGCTCACTTCGGCAATCCGCTGATCGACGTCCGCTCCCCAGAGGAGTACGACGGCTCACGCACCTCGGCCCCGGCATACCCCGAAGAAGGGGCACTGCGCGCCGGTCACATACCGACCGCGAAGAGCGTGCCGTGGGCGCGCGCCGTCGCGGAGGACGGCGGCTTCAAGGGTCGCGCCGAGCTGGACGCGATCTACCGGCAGGATGTGGGGCTCGAGGACGACGACGCCATCGTGGCCTACTGCCGGATCGGTGAGCGCTCGAGTCACACCTGGTTCGTGCTGCGCCACCTGCTCGGCTTCCAGAACGTCCGCAACTACGACGGGTCGTGGACGGAGTGGGGCAGCGCGGTCCGCGTGCCGATCGCCACCGGCGCCGAGCCGGGCGAGCTTCCCGCGCGCTGATAGACCCGGGTCCCGGCATCCCGAGCGTGGGAGAATGTGACGGATGACTGGAACACCCCTTCCCGAGGCTCTCGCCGAGATCCGCGACGAGTTCCTCGAGCTCGCCGAGCCCGAGCGGCTGCAGCTCCTGCTCGAGTACTCCAACGAGCTGCCCGAGGTGCCGTCCCGGTACGACGATCACCCGGAGCTGCGGGAGCGTGTCGCCGAGTGCCAGTCCCCCGTCTACATCATCCTCGACATCGATGACGGCGGCCGCGTGGCGATGCACGCCACCGCACCCCGTGAAGCGCCGACCACGCGAGGGTTCGCGAGCATCCTGGTGCAGGGCATCACCGGCCTCACCCCGGACGAGGTGCTCGGCATCCCGGACGACTTCCCCCAGACGATCGGACTCACCCGAGCCGTCTCTCCCCTGCGGATCGCAGGCATGACCGGAATGCTGCTCCGGGCCAAGCGCCAGGTGCGGGCGAAGCTGGCCGCATGATGAGCGCGGGCGCCGCTGCCGCGTCCGGCGCGGGCGTCGTCACCGAGGTCGTGCCCCGGACGCTCTCGTCGACGACCATCGGGGCGGAAGGCACCGATGCATGGATGTCGAGCCGCTATGCCGTGGAAGGCGAGCGGTTCGTGCGGCTGAACATGATCACGACCATCACCGGCGCGACCGCCGGTGCGGACGGGACGAGCAACACGATCACCTCGCGCACCGACCGCTACGTGCTGGGCGCCATCAGGCGTCACTCCGATGTCGTGGTCGTCGGCGCCGAGACCGTGCGCGCCGAGGGCTACGTGCTCCCGAAGACCGCGCGGCTTGCGATCGTCACGTCATCCGGAGATCTGGCTGGCCGGATCAGCGCCGAAGGACGCGAGGATCGCCCCCCGGCGCTCGTCCTGTGCCCGGAGTCTGCGGCCGACAGCGTGCGGCGCGTGCTGCAAGACGCTCCCGCCGAGGTCGTCCCGGTCCCGAGCGATGGCGACCGCCTTCGACCGCCGACGATCCTGGCCGCGCTGCATGCGCGAGGACTGCTTCGCGTGGTGTGCGAAGGAGGTCCGGCACTCGCGACCCAGTTCGTCGCTGCGGGGGTGGTGGACGAGGTCTGCGTGACGATCTCACCGGTGCTCGAGCCGCCGCGGGATCCGTTCGTCGCACTCGCCCAGCGGGCGGATGCCCGCGTGGCGGGCATGCTCGTCGACGAGGCGGGATTCAGCTATCTGAGGCTGCGGCTGCGGGATTGAGATCGTGCCGCTGGATCCACGAGCGGATGCTGTCGCTCCAGCGGTCCTGGTCGTAGTTCCACAGCTTCGCATGGCGAGCCACCTCGAAGGCCTGCATCTCGACCAGGTCGGGCCGTCGCACCACGAGATCGTATGACGCATCCGAGGGGACGAACCCGTCATCGTCGCTGTGCAGGATCAGGATCGGGTGAGTCAGCTCGTCCGCTCTCGAGACGATGTCCAGGCGGTCGAACGGGATCGCTCCTCCCGTCCGGGTGACCGGCGCCGCCCACTCCTTGGAGAGTGCGCCGATCGCCAGCCCGCTGACCGCCAGCGGGAGTCCGAGGAGCTTCGTCTGATAGTCGAGGACGACCCGCCAGTCGATGACGGGCGATTCCAGGATGAGGCCGCCGATCAGGTGGCGGTGGGCCGAGTTGAGCGCGACCTGGAGAGCGATGGCCGCGCCCATGGACCATCCCATGAGGATCACGCGCTGGGCGCCCCGGCGCCGGGCGAATCCCACCGCCGCGTCGATATCGCGCCACTCGGTTGCTCCGAGGCCATACGTGCCGGTGCGGCTGCGCGGCGCCTCGCCGTCGTTGCGATACGACACCACGAGCGAGGTGATCCCGGCACCGTGGAACACCGGCACGGCCCTGAGGCACTCCGTCCGGTTCGTGCCGCGACCGTGGACCTGGATGACCCATGTGCCGCTTGGCTCGGGAGGGGTGAAGAGCCACGCGGGGCACGGACCCACCACCGAGCCGATCAGCTCGGCGGTGAAAGGCAGGTGCAGCTCTTCAGGGGCGGAGTAGTACCAGCCGCTGAAAGCCGCGTCCGACGAAAGGCTCGAGTCCGCCCCGATGTGGGTGAGGAGCTTCCGTTTGACCGAGGTCTCGTCCTCGGCGAGCACGGAGCCGAGCTTGACGTAGGAGGCCGTGCCCGTCGTGAACAGCCCGTAGCGACCCGGCAGCCGTGTGTCGGCTGTCCGGCCGAGGGTGATGGTCTGCGCGGCGGTGTCCAGTCCGAGGATCTTGGTGTCGGCAACACGGTTCGCGGGCGTCACGATCCGGCGGGCGAAGACCACCGAGACGAACCCCATGAGTGCCAGCACGCCCGTCAGCGCAACGCTCAGCGTCACGATCGCCGCCTGAATGCCGGCGATGAGAGCGGGGGTAGCGTCCCGTGATGCGGCGCGCCTGGGAGTGACCATCGAGGCCTCACTCTAGTCTGTCGGCGTGGCTGAGCATGGTCCCCCGGCGGTGTCCGCGCTGTTCGCGCGCGCTGCCGACGACGTGCGCGGCATCCGCTTCCGCGACGATCTGCTCGTCCGGGAGATCCCGGCGCCGCAGAGCCTGGCACCTGAATCCCTCGCCCTCGCCGGCGATGTGCGTCCCGACGAGGACGGTGAGGACTCGGCGTTCGGCACCGGGCGCCTGATTCTGCTGCACGATCCGGAAGAACCCGCCGGCTGGGAGGGCGCATGGCGGATCGTGTGCTTCGCCCAGGCGCCGCTCGAGCCCGACATCGGGGTCGACCCGTTCCTCGCCGATGTCGCATGGTCCTGGCTCACCGACGCCCTCCATTCCCACGGTGCCACGTTCCAGGCGGCATCCGGCACGGCCACCAAGACTCTCTCGAAGGGGTTCGGATCGCTCGCGGCTGAGGGGGACGGGGCGCAGATCGAACTCCGTGCATCGTGGTCGCCGATCGGTCCCCTCGCTCCTCATGTCCAGGCATGGGCGGAACTGGTCTGTATGCTCGCGGGATTGCCCCCCGGTTCGGAGGGGATCACGATCCTCGGCAGCAGAAGGACACCGCGTGACTGAGTACCACGTCATCGCCGATTCATCGGAATTCGCGGATGCCGCCTCCCGGCTCGCCTCAGGAAGCGGCCCCGTCGCCGTCGACGTCGAACGGGCTTCGGGGTTCCGCTACTCGCAGCGGGCGTACCTCATCCAGGTCTTCCGCCGCGGTGCGGGGTTCTTCCTCTTCGACCCGCCCGCGATCGGCGACTTCAGCGCGCTCCAGGCCGCCATCGGCGAAGCGGAGTGGGTTCTGCACGCCGCCAGCCAGGACCTCCCCTCGCTGCGCGAGCTCGACCTCACGCCGGCCTCGATCTTCGACACCGAGCTCGCAGCGCGACTGCTCGGCCATGAGCGGGTCGGCCTCGGTGCTGTCGTGGAGGAGACCCTGGGGATCACCCTCGCCAAGGCGCACTCGGCATCCGACTGGTCGGTCCGTCCGCTTCCGCAGTCATGGCTCGAGTACGCCGCGCTCGACGTCGAGCACCTCGTCGACGTGCGCGACGTGCTCGCCGCCGAGCTCGACGCACAGGGCAAGACCGAGATCGCCGCGGAGGAGTTCCAGGCCGTGCTGGATCGGCCGGCCAAGCCTCCCCGCGAAGAGCCATGGCGCCGCCTGAGCGGACTGCACACGGTGCGAGGCCGCCGTGCCCTCGCCATCGCGCGCGAACTCTGGGTCGCACGCGAGGACTACGCGCAGGAGGTCGACGTCTCCCCCGGCCGTCTCGTCCCCGACCGCGCTCTGGTGGCGGCCGTCCTCGCCGATCCGCAGTCCAAGCAGGAACTCGCCGCGGTGCGCGAATTCACGGGCCGAGCGAGCCGCTCGCAGCTCGACCGGTGGTGGGGTGCGATCGAGCTCGGTCGCGCGACCGCCGAGCTTCCGGCCGACCGCGGTGCCGGTGGCGACACCCTGCCTCCTCCGCGAGCGTGGGCCGACCGCAATCCGGCCGCGGACGCGCGCCTCAAGGCCGCGCGGCCTGCCCTGGAAGCGTGCGCGGAGGAGTTGCAGATGCCGGTCGAGAACCTGCTGACGCCCGAGCTTCTGAGGCGCGTCGCCTGGACTCCGCCGTCCTCCCTCGACGCCACATCCATCGGCAGCGCCCTGGCGGAACTGGGTGCAAGGCAGTGGCAGATTGCGCACACTGCACAGGCGATCGCCGATGCCTTTGTCGATTCCGTGCAAACGGCCGCAGAGGCCCCGGAGGGCGATTCGTAGCATTCCCCCACCCGATTCCGACCCGTCGGAAGCGCTTCCTAGGGTGGAATGATTCCCATACTTTTGGAGGCAGAGTGGCCGAGATCTCGGACGTCTTCTTCGTCGATGGAGTGCGCACCCCCTTCGGGCGCGCCGGCGAAAAGGGCATGTACTGGAACACCCGCGCCGATGACCTCGCCGTCAAGGCGACGATCGGGCTCATCGAGCGGAACCCCGATGTTCCCAAGGACCGCATCGACGACGTCGCGATCGCCGCGACGTCGCAGACAGGCGATCAGGGCCTGACGCTCGGTCGCTCTGTCGCCATCCTCGCCGGACTCCCGCAGTCGGTGCCCGGATTCGCGATCGACCGCATGTGCGCGGGCGCCATGACGAGCGTCACCACGATGGCAGCCTCGATCGGCGTAGGCATGTACGACGTCGCGCTCGCGGGCGGGGTCGAGCACATGGGCCACCACCCGATCGGGGCAAACACCGACCCGAACCCGCGCTTCGTCGCCGAGCGCATGGTCGACCCCGGCGCCCTCAACATGGGCGTCACCGCCGAGCGCATCTTCGACCGCTTCCCGCACCTCACGAAGGAGCGGTCCGACCGCTATGGGATGCGCAGCCAGCAGAAGGTCCAGGCCGCCTACGACGCAGGCAGGATCCAGCCCGATCTCGTCCAGGTCGCCATCAAGGACGCCGACGGCGCCTGGGGACTGGCCACCGAGGACGAGGGCCGACGTCCGCAGACGACGATGGACGACCTCGCCGGACTGAAAACGCCCTTCCGCCCCCACGGCCGCGTCACGGCCGGAACCTCCTCACCGCTGACCGACGGTGCGACGATGTCACTCCTCGCCGGTGGCGGCGCTGTCAAGCAGCTCGGACTCCGACCCAAGATGAAGCTCGTCTCGTTCGCCTTCGCCGGCGTGCAGCCCGAGATCATGGGGATCGGCCCGATCCCCTCCACGGAGAAGGCGCTCAAGAAGGCCGGTCTCACGATCGATGACATCGGGCTCTTCGAGCTGAACGAGGCTTTCGCCATCCAGGTCATCTCCCTTCTCGACCACTTCGGGATCGCGGACGACGACCCGCGCGTCAACCAGTGGGGCGGTGCGATCGCCTTCGGGCACCCGCTCGCAGCCTCTGGAGTGCGGCTCATGATCCAGCTCGCGGCCCAGTTCGCCGAGCGCCCCGACGTCCGGTACGGCCTCACAGCCATGTGCGTGGGACTCGGCCAGGGCGGCTCGGTCATCTGGGAGAACCCGCACTACGACGGCAAGAAGCGGAAGTGACGAATGACCAACCCATCCTCTGATCAGTACTCCGAGATCGACTTCTCGCCGCTCGCCGCCCTCGCGGAAGGGGAAGTCGTCACGCGCTCGCGCGTGCGCGACATCCGCCTCCCTTCGGGAAAGGTCCTCGCCCTCCTCACGCTCGACAACGGCCGCGACCACAACCGCCCCAACACGCTCGGCCCGACGACGCTCAAGGAACTGGGCGCGTCGCTCGAGACGCTGAAGGCGCGCGCCGCGGCGGGCGAGATCCAGGCCGTCGGCATCACCGGCAAGCAGTACATCCTCGCGGCCGGCGCAGACCTGTCCGACATCTCCCGGCTCGGGTCGAAGGACAATGCGCGGCTGATCGCGCAGCTCGGTCACCACGTCTTCGGCAAGCTCCCCGACCTCGGAGTGCCGTCCTTCGCCTTCGTGAACGGGCTCGCGCTCGGCGGCGGACTCGAGATCGCGCTCAATTCGACCTACCGGACAGTGGATGCCTCGGCTGCCGCCATCGCCCTCCCCGAGGTCTTCCTCGGCATCATTCCGGGCTGGGGCGGTGCCTACCTGCTGCCCAACCTCATCGGCATCGAGAACGCGCTCGAGGTCGTCATCTCGAATCCGCTCAAGCAGAACCGGATGCTGAAGCCTCAGCAGGCCTTCGACTACGGGATCATGGACGCGATCTTCCCCGCGGCGAACTACTTGGAGGATTCGCTGCGGTGGGCGGACGGCGTGCTCGGCGGGTCCGTCAAGGTGCACCGCAAGAACGAGCCCGGCAAGATCGAGCGTCTCACCAAGTGGCCGATCGCGATCAAGATGGCGCGCGGCATGCTCGAATCGAAGATCGGCACCGTGCCGAAGTCGCCGTACGCGGCGCTGGAGCTGCTTGACAGGGCGAAGAGCGGCACGAAGGCGGAGGGCTTCGCCCGCGAGGACGAGGCGCTGGCCGAGCTCGTCACGGGCGACCAGTTCGCGGCATCCATGTATGCATTCGATCTCGTGCAGAAGCGCGCGAAGCGACCGGTGGGTGCCCCTGACAAGGACCTCGCGAAGAAGATCACGAAGGTCGGGATCATCGGCGCGGGCCTCATGGCGAGCCAGTTCGCCCTGCTGTTCGTCCGCAAGCTGCAGGTGCCCGTGCTGATCACCGACCTTGATCAGGCGCGCGTCGAGGCGGGGGTCGCTCGCATCCACGAAGAGATCGGCACGCTCGAGGCGAAGGGCCGGCTCGACGGCGACACCGCGAACAGGCTCCGCTCCCTGGTCACAGGGACGACAGACAAGACGGCGTACGCAGACTGCGATTTCGTGATCGAGGCCGTCTTCGAAGAGGTCGGCGTGAAGCAGGCCGTCTTCGGCGAGATCGAGCAGATCGTCGCCGACGACACGATCCTGGCGACGAACACGTCTTCCCTGTCCGTCGAGGAGATCGGAGCGAAGCTCGCACACCCCGAGCGGCTGGTCGGCTTCCACTTCTTCAATCCGGTCGCGGTGATGCCGCTGATCGAGATCGTGAAGACTCCGCAGACGACGGATGCCGCGCTCTCGACCGCGTTCGTCGTCGCGCGCGGGCTGGGCAAGAATGCCGTGCTCACCGCCGATGCGCCGGGCTTCGTGGTGAACCGCCTCCTCGCCAAGGTCATGGGCGAGGCGGCGAGGGCCGTCTATGAGGGCACTCCCCTGCTGACGGTCGAGAAGGCGTTCGGCCCGCTGGGTCTGCCGATGGGCCCCTTCCAGCTCATCGACCTCGTCGGCTGGAAGGTGGCCGCCCACGTGCAGGACACGATGGCTCATGCCTTCCCCGACCGGTTCTACGCGAACGAGAACTTCCACAAGCTCGCCGAGCTCCCGGAAGTCGTCGAGAAGGACAAGTCGGGTCGAGTGACGGGCTGGTCCAAGGCGGCATCGGGAGTGCTCAAGGGTGCGGTCGGCTCATCGCCGCGCAGTGAGGACGAGATCCTGCGGCGCGTCCAGGACGGCCTAGCCGCCGAGATCAGGATCATGCTCGACGAGGGCGTGGCCCCGGAGGTCGAGGACATCGACCTCTGCCTCATCCTCGGCGCCGGCTGGCCCTTCATCGACGGAGGAGCATCGCCATATCTCGACCGTGAGGGTGCATCCGAGCGTGTCTTCGGCGATACGTTCCACCACCCGGTGATCCGGGGCATCGCCGGCTGAAGCATCCGGCAGAGAGACGGGCCGGCCGCCTCGGCGGCCGGCCCGTGTCGGTTTCGGCGCGATCGATCCGGCGCTCCACGAAAGCGCCGACGACCGGGAGGCGAACGATCGCCGACCGAGCGGTGAAATCTGCGGCTGGACCGCGTCCGAGTGACATCCCTGCGCCGACATCGCGGCATCCTGGCATCGTCCGTTGCGATGGAAAGGCCGGTCGGATGCTCGATGCGATAACAGGCATGTTCAGCGGAAGCGCCCTGAATGTCCTCGTCAAGACCAGCGGGGCGGCCCTGACGCTCCTGCTCGTGCTGCCGGCCCTCATGAAGCTCTTCCTCGTCACCATCGACGAGGGATCGGCCGCGATCCGCACACGCAACGGCAAGCCGATCATCCGGCGAGGCACGCGCGGGACCGGCAGCGAGGGACGTGAGGTCGTGGTGCTCCGTCCGGGGACGCACGGAGCGTTTCCGATCCTGTACTGGTACCGGAGGGTCGATGTGCGTGCCCGGTCGACCGATCTGCCCATACGCCAGCTGACGGGCGCCAGCGCGCACCAGCACCTCGTCCACGCGTCGTTCGACTGGCGCCCATTCGTCTCCGGTCACGACCTGAGAGTGCTGGAGCTCGACGTCGTCGACGTCAAGGAGAGGGCCGGCAACATCGTAGGCGCAGCGTTACGCGACATCGTGCGCCGATTCGAGGGCCCGACACTGCCGACGAACCACGTGCTCTCCCCCGTGATCGTGGCGGAGTGCAGAGATGATGTGCGTCGGGAGTGCGGCATCGAGCTTCTGAGCGTCGTCGTGACGGGCGATGCGCTCACCGACGGCTATCTCCTGTCTCAGGCGATGGCCACCGCTGCCAGGGGCGGCCAGGACCGAGCGTGGGACGCGGCGTCGGCCGTGCTGTCCAGCCGGCTCACCACGGTCGGCTGAGGTCAGGCTTCGCTGCGGGTGGCCCACTCCGGGATCGTCGGAAGCTCGCTCGTGGCAGGGCGCGCGACCGGAATGCGCGTACCGAGCACCTGAGCCACGACATCCTGGGCGATCTTGGCGGCGGTGAGGCCGGCATCTTCGAGGATCTGCTCACGGCTGGCGTGATCGATGAACTCGTCAGGCACCCCGAGCTCGTCGACAGCGGTGTCGACGCCGGATTCGCGGAGAACCTGGCGCACCCGCGTGCCGATGCCGCCCACGCGGATGCCGTCCTCGATGGTGATGACGAGACGATGGGATGCTGCGAGCCGCACGATGGACGGCTGCACCGGCACGACCCAGCGAGGATCCACGACGGTCGCCCCGATGCCCTGGGCGCGAAGCCGCGCGGCGACGTCAACGGCCATGTGCGCCATCGGTCCGATGCCGATCAGCAGGACGTCTCTGGCGTCGCTCTCGACGAGGACGTCCACGCCGTCTTCCAGGCGCTCCACCGCGGGCAGGTCTGGGCTGACCGAACCCTTGGGGAAGCGGATCACCGTGGGGGCGTCGTCCACCACCGCCGCCTCGCGAAGCTCCTCGCGAAGGCGCTCGGCGTCACGGGGAACGGCGATGCGTATGTGCGGCACGAGCTGGAGCATCGCGAGATCCCAGATGCCGTGGTGGCTCGGACCATCGGGGCCCGTTACCCCCGCGCGATCGAGCACGAAGGTCACTCCCGCACGGTGGAGCGCGACATCCATCAGCACCTGGTCGAAGGCGCGGTTCATGAAGGTCGCGTACAGCGCCACGATCGGATGCAGTCCGCCATAGGCGAGTCCCGCCGCTGAGGCGACGGCGTGCTGCTCGGCGATGCCGACGTCGTAGACCCTGTCGGGGAACCGCTGGGAGAACGGCAGCAGCCCGGTGGGCCGGAGCATCGCGGCGGTGATCGCGATGATGTCGTCCCGCTCTTCGCCCAGGACAGGGAGCTCCTCCGCGAAGACATCGGTCCAGGAGGTGCCGCCGCCGGAGCCGAGGGCCTCGCCGGTCACCGGGTCGATGCGCCCGACGGCATGGAACTGGTCGGCCTCGTCCAGGAGCGCCGGCTCGTACCCACGCCCCTTCTCGGTGATCGCGTGCACGAGCACGGGGGCGCCGTACGACTTCGCGATCTCGAGGGTCTCGAGGAGCGACGGAAGGTCGTGTCCGTCGACGGGTCCGAGGTATTTGATGTCGAGGTTGGAATAGAGGGCGGCGTTGTTGGTGAAGCGGCTGAGGAAGCCATGGGTGCCGCCGCGGAGTCCGCGGTACATCGCCCGTCCGCCCGGTCCGAGCTTGCCGAAGAACGACTCGGACGAGCCGCGCAGATTCTCATACGTCTCGGCGGTGCGCACGCGGTTGAGATAGCGCGCCATGCCACCGATCGTCGGGGCGTACGAACGGCCGTTGTCGTTGACGACGATGACGAGGTTGCGGTTGTTGTCGTCGGAGATGTTGTTCAGCGCCTCCCACGTCATGCCGCCGGTGAGAGCGCCATCGCCGACGATGGCGACGACGTGCCGATCCCGGCGGCCCGTACGGGTGAGCGCCCGGGAGATGCCGTCGGCCCAGCTGAGCGAGCTCGAGGCGTGGGACGATTCCACAACGTCGTGCGGGCTCTCGGAGCGCTGGGGATACCCGGCGAGTCCGCCCCGCGTCCGCAAGCCCGAGAAGTCCTGACGACCCGTCAGGAGCTTGTGGACGTACGACTGATGGCCGGTGTCGAAGATGATCGGGTCTTCCGGCGAGTGGAAGGTGCGGTGGATGGCGATGGTCAGCTCGACCACCCCGAGATTCGGCCCCAGGTGACCGCCCGTGCGGGACACGTTCTGGATGAGGAACTCACGCACCTCGCCGGCCAGTTCGTCGAGCTGCTCGAGGCTGAGCGAGTCGAGATCTCGGGGTCCCGCAATGGTCGGAAGAATCACCATCCGCCCTCCCTCGAAGGTCCGTGCCGGGGCTTCCGTCCCGTGCTCCCGCCCAGTGCGGAGGCTCCGGGCCAGTCTACCGGGGCCGGTCTGGGGCGCTCCCGAGCGCGGAGCGCACAAAAGGTCGGGCCCCGCACCTCTGAGAAGGTGCGGGGCCCGACACGCAGGCGATCGCTCAGACGAGCGAGCGAAGCACGTACTGGAGGATGCCGCCGTTGCGGTAGTAGTCGGCCTCGCCCGGCGTGTCGATGCGGACGACCGCATCGAACTCAACCGTCTCCTTGCCGGGCGCGGAGAACTCGCTCGGGGCTGCGGTGACGTGGACCGTCTTGGGCGTCACTCCCTCGTTCAGCTGCTCGAGGCCCGTGATCGACACGATCTCGGTGCCGTCGAGCCCGAGCGAGCTCCAGCTGGATCCGGCAGGGAACTGCAGCGGCACGACGCCCATCCCGATGAGGTTGGACCGGTGGATGCGCTCGAAGCTCTCGGTGATGACGGCCTTGACGCCCAGGAGGCTCGTGCCCTTCGCCGCCCAGTCGCGAGACGAGCCTGAGCCGTACTCCTTGCCGCCGAAGATGACGAGCGGCGTGCCGCCAGCCTGATAGTTCTGGCTCGCGTCGTAGATGAACGACTGCGGGCCGCCCTCCTGCGTGAAGTCGCGGGTGAAGCCGCCCTCCACCACAGCACCGTCGTTGACCGCACTGACGAGGAGGTTCTTCAGGCGGATGTTCGCGAACGTGCCGCGGATCATCACCTCGTGGTTGCCGCGACGCGAGCCGTACGAGTTGAAGTCCTTCTGTGCGACGCCGTGCTCGGTGAGGTACTGAGCCGCGGGAGTGCCCGCCTTGATGTTGCCGGCCGGGCTGATGTGGTCGGTCGTCACGGAGTCGCCGAGCGTCGCGAGCACACGCGCGCCCGAGATGTCGGCCACCGGAGTCAGCTCCATCGTCATGCCGTCGAAGTACGGGGGCTTGCGCACGTATGTCGATGCATCGTTCCACTCGAACACGTCGCCGGTCGGCGTCGGCAGTGTCCGCCAGCGCTCGTCGCCCTCGAAGACGCTCGCGTACTGGTGCACGAACATCTCCTTGTTGATCGACGAGTCGATCGTGGCCTGCACCTCGGCCGAGTCCGGCCAGATGTCGCGCAAGAAGACGTCGTTGCCGTCCTGGTCGGTACCCAGCGCGTCGACCTCGAAGTCGAAGTTCATCGAACCGGCCAGCGAGTAGGCGATGACGAGCGGCGGGCTCGCGAGGTAGTTCATCTTGACGTCGGGGTTGATGCGGCCCTCGAAGTTGCGGTTGCCCGAGAGCACTGCCGTCACGGCGAGATCGTTCTCGTTGATGGCCGCCGAGACTTCTTCGATGAGCGGCCCCGAGTTGCCGATGCACGTCGTGCAGCCGTAGCCCACCGTGTAGAAGCCGAGGTCCTCGAGGTCCTTCGTGAGACCGGCCTTTTCGTAGTAGTCGGTGACGACCTTCGAGCCGGGCGCGAGGGTGGTCTTGACCCACGGCTTGGCCTTCAGGCCCTTCTTCACCGCATTGCGGGCCAGGAGACCGGCCGCGAGCATGACGGACGGGTTCGAGGTGTTCGTGCACGACGTGATCGCGGCGATCGTGACGGCGCCATGGTCGAGCACGAACTGCTCGCCGCCGGCGAGGGTCACCGGGGTCGGCTTCGACGCCGTGGCCGGCGCGTGGCTGTGGTGGTGATGCTGGTGGTGGCTGTACTCCTCCTCGGGAGAGTTGCCCGGGGGGTCGGACGCCGGGAACGACTCGGAGCCCTCGAGATCGACCAGGTCGTGGTCGATCTCCGCGTAGTTCAGGAGGTCGCTCTCGAACTGCTGCTTGGCGTTCGAGAGCACGATGCGGTCCTGCGGGCGCTTGGGACCCGCGATCGACGGGACTACCGTCGAGAGGTCGAGCTCCATGTACTCGCTGAACACGGGCTCGCGCGACGCGTCGTGCCAGAGCGTCTGCTCCTTGGCATACGCCTCGACGAGCGCGAGCTGCTGCTCGTCGCGGCCGGTCAGACGCAGGTAGTCGACGGTCACGCTGTCGATCGGGAACATCGCCGCGGTGGAGCCGAACTCCGGGCTCATGTTGCCGATGGTGGCGCGGTTCGCGAGGGGGACGGATGCCACGCCCTCGCCGTAGAACTCGACGAACTTGCCGACCACACCGTGCTTGCGCAGCATGTCGGTGATCGTCAGCACGACGTCGGTCGCGGTGACGCCCGTCGGGATCTCGCCGGAGAGCTTGAAGCCCACGACCTTGGGGATGAGCATCGACACCGGCTGGCCGAGCATGGCCGCCTCGGCCTCGATGCCGCCGACGCCCCAGCCGAGCACGCCGAGACCGTTGACCATGGTCGTGTGGGAGTCGGTGCCGACGCAGGTGTCGGGGTAGGCGCGCAGCACCGATTCCCCGCTGGTTGAGCTTGTCGAAACCCGGTCGTAGATGACCTTGGCAAGGTGCTCGATGTTGACCTGGTGCACGATGCCGGTGCCCGGAGGCACGACCTTGAAGTCATCGAAAGCGGTCTGGCCCCAGCGCAGGAACTGGTAGCGCTCGCCGTTGCGCTCGTACTCGATCTCGACGTTGCGCTCCAGCGCGTTCTCCGTGCCGAACAGGTCGGCGATGACGGAGTGGTCGATGACCATCTCTGCCGGCGACAGCGGGTTGATCCGCTTCGCATCGCCCCCGAGGGCGGCGACTGCCTCGCGCATCGTGGCGAGGTCGACGATGCAGGGAACACCGGTGAAGTCCTGCATCACCACGCGGGCGGGCGTGAACTGGATCTCGGTGTCCGGCTCGGCCGCGGCATCCCACGATCCGAGAGCCTGGATCTGCTCGCGGGTGACGTTCGCGCCGTCTTCGGTGCGAAGCAGATTCTCGAGCAGCACCTTGAGGCTGAACGGCAGCGTCTCGTACCCCGGCACCGTGTCGATGCGGAAGATCTCGTAGTCGGTGCTGCCGACCGTCAGGGTGCTCTTGGCACCGAAGCTGTCAACCGTGGACACGTGTGTCTCCTTCGTCGGCGGCGGGAGCGGGGCGAAGCCCAGCACTCCCCTATCTTTCCCCTCGCGGCACCTATCGGCTAGTGAGGATCGCCTAAGAGTCGCGCGGTGAAATTTATCTTGATGTCAAGATAAATGTATCACTCCGGGGATGCGATCCGCCCGCGCGTGGATGACGGATACAGGGCACGGACCGCGAGCCAGGTGACGGCGACCATGGGGGCAAACAGGGGCAGGCCCATGATGAGCTTCGTCGTTCCCAGAGCCGCCACGTCGCCCGAGAAGTAGAGCGGCACCTGCACGACGAGCCGCAGCGCGAACAGCGAGGCCCACGCGATCGCGAGCCAGAAGAAGGCGCGCCGCTTGCGCTTGTCGCGACGCCAGGCGGTGCCCTCGCCCATCAGGAATCCGACAGCGAGGCCGATCAGGGACCAGCCGATGAGAGCCGACACCAGGAAGGCCGTGCCGTACACGGCGTTGGTGGCGAAGCCCCACAGGAAGTTGTCCTGGCCCCGTCCGGTGAACAGGGCGAGTGCCGCCGCCGCCCCCGTTGCGATGAGGCCGCCGATGGCGGCGCCGGCCGGGCCCCGCTGGACGAGGCGCACGATCGTGAAGACCGCCGCCAGCCCGACCGAGAGTCCGAGGCTCAGCGGCAGGTTCGCCTGTCCCGTCTCGGGATCGACCGTGAGCGTCCACGCGATGATGAAGACGAGCCCCGGCAGGACGGATTCCAGGATGCCGCGCCAGCCGCCCATGGCACGCCAGACGACGTGGCCCGTGCTGGCTTCGGACGCGGGGTCGAGCCCGGCGCGTCGCGCGGCCCCGCCGAGTGCCGCCCCGAGCAGATCGGACGCGGCCGGCTCGGCGGCCTCCTCGGGCTCCTCCGACGAAGAGGCTGCGACGCGGTCGTCCGTCATGCCGTGCCCGGGGTGGCGGGCATCTTCAGCGGAATGAGGTCGCGCGGCGGCATCGGGGTTCCGCCCCGTACCACGACGATCGAGCGGAAGAGATCCTCCACCTTGGCAGCGGCCTCGACGTCGGACGTCGCCGATCCGCCGATGACCCCGCGGAGGAACCACCGCGGTCCGTCGACGCCGACGAAACGCGCCAGGCGCTTGCCCGCGGCGCCGTCTGCTCCGGCGAGCACCGGGACCTCGGCGAGCAGCTCGGGTCCGAGCGGGCCCTCGCGCTCCTCGACGCGTCCGCCCTGCTGGCGGATCTGCTGGCGGATCTGCTCACGCGTCTCCTCCCACAGTCCCGTCGACCGGGGCGCCGCGAAGGGCTGCACCTGCAAGGTGGATCCGGCGTAGTCGAGTCCCACCGCCACGATGCGCTTGGTCTGCTCCTCAACCTCGAGACGCAGATTCAGGCCCTCACGCGGAAGGATCTTGATGCCGCCCAAGTCGATGTACGGACGAACGGGATTGGCCTCCGATTCATCGAAGGGGCCCGTTTCCGCTCGGTCGGCGAAGGGCGGTGCGGCCGTGGCTTCTTCCGCCTCGTCGGGGGTGTCGTCTGAGGGGGTGACGTCGGTCATGCCCTGACTCCGTCCTTGTCGTCTTGTGCCTCGTGGGGGGTTCCTCCCGAGGGCTCGCTGCCGCTCGTCGGCATCGCCGATGCGCCAGCCTGATACCCGGTAGACCCGAATCCGCCTTCACCGCGGATGCTTTCGGGCAGCGTCTCGACCGGGATGAAGCGCGCTCGGGGCACGGGCATCACGATGAGCTGGGCGATCCGGTCGCCCGGCGCGATGTCGAAAGCGTGGTGGGCGTCGGTGTTGAGGAGGGTCACCTTGATCTCGCCGCGGTAGCCGGCATCCACCGTCCCCGGCGAATTGACGATGGTGATGCCGTGCTTGGTGGCCAGCCCGCTGCGTGGAACGACGAATGCCGCAAAACCGTCCGGCAGAGCGATCCGCACGCCTGTGCCGACGAGCGCCCGCTGCCCCGGCTCGAGACGCACCGCCTCAGCGGAGGTGAGGTCGGCTCCGGCATCCCCAGGGTGGGCATAGACCGGAACGGCGGGCGCGATAATGAGGACGTCCACTGTTTCGGTCACTCAACGAGGGTAATGCAGATGTCAGCAGGCGACGGTTCGCCCTCGGCGGCCCGGGGCGCCTTCCATGAGCGCCTCAGTCCGTCGCTCTGGGTCCTGGTGAGCGCAGCGCTCGTCGCACCCATGGCGACCCTGGTGCTGGCCCCCATCGACACCACCGTCGCGCTCATTGCCGGCGGGCTCGTCGGGGTGCTCTTCGTCGGCCTGCTGATCGCGGGTTCGCCGGTGATCGCTGTTCGGGACGGGATGCTGCACGCGGGCCGGGCGCGCATCCCGGTCGACGTCCTTGGGCGACCCGAGCCCCTTGACGGCGAGGCTGCACGCGCCGCACGCGGACCGCAGCTCGACCCTCGGGCCTGGCACGTCATCCGCGGCGGGATCGAGGGCCTCGTGGTCGTCCCGGTCGAGGACCCGGACGATCCGGCACCCGCATGGGTGCTCTCATCGAGGACGCCGGACCGCCTGAGCGCGGCGATCCGGCGAGCTCAGGCTAAGCGGAGCACTCCGCGCACATAGGGCCGTCCGCCGTCTCGTGGTCGAGCTGCGAACGATGCTTCACCAGGAAGCAGTTGACACAGGTGAACTCGTCCTCCTGAGGAGGCAGCACGACGACGTCGAGCTCGAGATCCGAGAGGTCGGCGCCGGGGAGCTCGAAGCCCGAGGGGTTGTCGGCGTCCTCGACATCAACCGAGCCCGACATCTTGTCGGGGACTCGCTCCTTGAGAGCCTCGATCGACTCGCTGTCGTCCTCGGTCTTGCGGGGGGCGTCGTAATCGGTAGCCATGCGTAAACGTCTCTACTTCCGGAAAATCCTTGGGGCGCAAGCCCTCGTGGGCGGCCATAGTTTGCACGACCTGGGGCCGAATCGCAAATGCGGTGCCGGCGGTGGTCGTGGTGTGCATCCGTGAAACTCGCGGCACGCCCGGGATATTCCCGCCGGACCGAGTCCACTGTGCGAGCATTGCCGGACACGGCTGGATCGGAGAGGGCGGTTCGCATGGAACAGCTCAAGGTGATCGGAACCGAGAACGACAGACTCGTTCTGGCGACCGAGTCGGGCGAGCGCTTCTCGCTCGCGATCGACGAGGTGCTGCGTGCCGAGGTGCGCCGTGCGCGTCGCGAACGAGACGGCGACGAACGCACGTCCCCGCGTCCCAGCCCTCGTGAGGTGCAGGCCCACATTCGCGCGGGCCTGTCCGCCGAGGAGGTGGCCAAGCTCCTGAACGCGCGGGTGGAAGACGTCGCGCGCTTCGAAGGCCCCGTCCTCGCCGAGCGCGAGCACATCGTCGGACAGGCGCTTGCCGTGCCCGTCCTGCTCGGCTCCGACCTCGAGGGCGACCGGCACCCCACCTTCGGAACAGCCGTGCGAGCGAAGCTCGCCGAGGCCGGTGCGAGCGGGGAGCGCTGGACCAGCTGGAAAGAGGCGAACGGCTGGATCGTCAAACTCGAGTTCACGGCGAATGAGGTCGACCACGATGCGCGATGGGGTTTCGAGCCCCGCCGATCGACGCTCTCACCGCTGAACCCCGACGCCATCCAGCTCTCCCGCCAGGGGTCGCTGCCGGAGGGTCTCATCCCGCGTCTGCGAGCCCTCGACCAGACCCCGCTCAAGGACGACTCGCGCTTCGACAGCGGCGCCTTCGGTCCTCGCCGGCTTCCCGCCCCGGAAGCCGATCTCGAGTCGCCCGACGTTCCGTCGCCGGCGGCGCCGGCTGTGCAGCAGGCTGCCATCAAGCGCGCGGACGAGCCCATCGTGACGACGCCTGAGACAGCGGATCTGCTCGAGGCGCTTCGGCGCAGGCGTGGCCAGCGAGAGCCGCTTCCCGGCGCCGAGCAGTTCTCGTCCACCCGCGGCGCAAGCCCGGTCGCGCTCTTCGATGCTCTCGAGCCGGGCTATGAGGAATCCCCGAGCCCTGCTCCCGAACCCGAACCGGATTACGACGCCGACCGGGATCGTCCGGTCGCTGCCGAAGCATCCGGTCGCCGCAAGGGGCGCACGTCGATGCCATCGTGGGACGAGATCGTCTTCGGAGCACGCGGCGAGGACTGACGCGACCCGGCAGGCGAACGCCCGGGCTCGTCGCCCAACGCCTGGTCAGGCGAACGCGCCGAGACGGATGAGCGGAACCGTTCGCTCTTCGTCCGTCAGCGAGCCGTGCTGGCCGACCATGCGCTGAGGTGCCTTGTCGGCACCTCGATCGTCGTAGTACGCCACACCGCTGCGCGCAGCGACCAGGACATCTCCGATCCGCTCGCGCACCTCCGGAGCGACCGCGCCGAAGAGCCCGGCATCGACGGCCTCGTCGCGCGACATCACCCATGACCGCGCGGACTCCGACGCTCTCCACGCCTCGAGCACAGCATCCTGATGCCCCGCCTCGGCATAGAGGTGCAGCATCCGCGGCTCGCCGCCGATGACCGCCACCCCGTCCATGAGGCCGTCCCCCTCCCCGAGCAGGAGCTGGCGGTGACGAGGCACGTCGATCATGCCGTGGTCCGCCGTAACCAGAGCGCCCGCTCCGGCGGGCAGGGCGGAAGCGAGAGATCGAGCCGCAGCGTCCACGGCTTCCAGGGCATGCGCCCACTCATCCGACTCCCAGCCGCGCTGATGGGCGATGCCATCCAACTCGGGTGCGTAGAGATACACGAGGGCTCCGGGATGCTGTGCCACGAGGTCCGCCGCGATCTGCGCGCCGTCGGCAGCATTGGCGGCGGGGACGAAGTCCGCTCCACGCATGATCGCCTTGGTGAAGCCGGAGCCGTCGAACTTCGCGCGAGACACCACGAAGCACGGGCGTCCCGCGCCCGATTCGCGCTCGAAGATCGGCTGCGCGCGCTGCCACGAGAGCGGATCGAGCCCGTGGGTCTCCCACCCCTTGAGCTGGTTCGGGGCCTCATGCGTGCCCGGGATCCGCACTCGGTAGCCCACCAGCCCGTGCTGACCCGGATCCACCCCTGTCAGCAGGGACGTCAGCGCGGCGGTGGTCGTCGAGGGGAAGACCGTGCGGGCCACGTCCTTCTTCGCACCGGATTCCGTGAGGAAGCGGGCATGCCCCGAGCGCGCGCCGAGGTTGCGGGCGCCGAGTCCGTCGACCACGAAGAGGACCGCACCCGAGACGGGCGGGAACCACTCCCCTCGCCCCTCGAGCGAGGCGAGGACCTCGGGAACGACACGGGTGAGGCTCCGGGCGCGGGCCGGGTCCGCCGGTAGGCTGAGGGACATCCGGGCCAGTCTCGCACACCCGCGGACAGCCCTCGCCGGATGCCCTATGCCGGCCCTTCTCACCGAGGCCAGATCGTCATGCCCGCAGCCCGCACCGATTCCTCCCCTGCCGATCACGGACGCATCGAAGACATCGATGTCGCCACCGAGATGCAGGGCTCGTTCCTCGAGTACGCGTATTCGGTCATCTACTCCCGTGCGCTCCCGGACGCCAGGGACGGTCTCAAGCCGGTGCAGCGCCGGATCCTGTACCAGATGGCCGACATGGGCCTGCGACCCGACCGCGGACACGTCAAGAGCGCCCGCGTGGTCGGCGAGGTCATGGGAAAGCTCCATCCCCATGGCGACGCTCCGATCTACGACGCCCTCGTCCGTCTCGCCCAGCCCTTCTCCCTGCGCGTGCCGCTCGTCGACGGTCACGGCAACTTCGGCTCCCTCGACGACGGACCCGCAGCGCCCCGCTACACCGAGGCTCGTCTTGCACCGGCGGCCCTCGCGCTGACCGAGAACCTCGACGAGGACGTCGTGGACTTCATCCCCAACTACGACGGGCAGTTCCAGCAGCCGGCCGTGCTGCCGGCGGCATTCCCCAACCTGCTCGTCAACGGCACGACCGGGATCGCGGTCGGCATGGCGACGAACATGGCGCCCCATAACCTCATCGAGGTGGTGGGCGCGGCCACGCACCTGCTCGAGAACCCCGAAGCGACTCTGGACGAGCTCATGGAGTTCGTGCCGGGCCCCGATCTGCCGTCGGGCGGAGTGATCGTCGGCCTCGACGGCATCAAGGACGCGTATGCGACCGGTCGCGGCACTTTCCGCACACGCGCCAAGGTGTCGATCGAACCACTCGGTCCGCGCCGCACCGGGCTCGTCGTCACGGAGCTGCCCTACCTCGTCGGACCCGAACGCATCATCGAGAAGATCAAGGATGCCGTCCAGTCGAAGAAGCTGCAGGGCATCTCCGACGTCACTGACCTGACCGACCGCCATCATGGCCTGCGGCTCGTGATCGGGATCAAGACGGGCTTCGACCCCCAGGCGGTGCTGGATCACCTCTACCGGCTCACACCGCTGGAGGACTCGTTCGGCATCAACAACGTCGCCCTCGTCGAGGGGCAGCCCCAGACGCTCGGACTGCGCGATCTCCTGCGGGTGTACCTGGACCACCGCATCGAGGTGGTGACCAGGCGGAGCCGCTTCCGCCTGGCACGTCGCAAGGAGCGACTGCACCTGGTCGAGGGGCTGCTCATCGCGATCCTCGACATCGACGAGATCATCCAGGTGATCCGCGCCTCGGACGACGGCGAACAGGCGCGCACGCGCCTGATGGACGTGTTCGACCTCTCGGAGATCCAGGCCGAGTACATCCTCGAGCTTCGCCTTCGCCGACTGACGAAGTTCTCCCGGATCGAGCTCGAAGCCGAGCGCGACAAGCTCATCGCCGAGATCGCCGAGCTGGAGGAGCTGCTGGCGAGCGAAGTCCTGCTGCGCAATCAGGTCGCGCGTGAGCTGGATGCCGCGGCCGAGACCTACGGCACCCCTCGCCGCACCATGCTCCTCAACGGCGGGCCCGTCACTCCGCGTTCGCGCGCGGCGGCCTCGGCACCCGACCTGCAGATCGCCGATGCGCCGTGCCGGGTCTTCCTCTCGGCGACGGGGCGAATGGTGCGCGCCGAGCTGTCTGCCGACGCGCAGAACGGCGGTGTGGTGCCGCCCACGCGTCGCTCCAAGCACGATGCCGTCCGCTCCGCGGTCGACACGACGACGCGCGGAGACATCGGGGCTGTGACCTCGGCGGGACGACTGGTGCGCTTCTCCCCCGTGGATCTCCCCTCCGTGCCCGGAAACTCGGTGCAGCTGGCGGCGGGCACGCGCTCGGACCAGTATCTCGGCCTCGCAACCGGCGAGCACGTCGTGGGTCTCGTCGCACTCGACGGCAGCACCCCCGTGGCTCTCGGAACCACGCACGGCATCGTCAAGCGCTTCTCGGCAGCCGAGCTCGGCGCCAAGCACGACATCGAAGTCATCCCGCTGAAGGACGGCGACCGGGTCGTGGGCGCCGCCCCCGCGCCGGATGGCACGGAGCTCGTCTTCGTGGCGAGCGACGCCCAGCTCCTGCGCTTCCCGGCCGACACCGTGCGGCCGCAGGGTCGCTCTGCGGGCGGCATGGCCGGCATCCGGCTCACTTCGGGTGAGCGGGTGATCCACTTCGGAGTGGTCGAGGGCGAGGCATCCGGAGCAGTGGTCGTCACGATCGCGGGCAGTTCGCAGGCACTTCCGGGCACGGATGCCGGCAGTGCCAAGGTGTCCGACTACGCCGAGTTCCCCGCCAAAGGCCGTGCGACCGGCGGCGTGCGGGCGCAGCGCTTCCTTCGCGGTGAAGACGCCCTCACACTCGCCTGGGTGGGCTCCGATCCCCGTGCCGTCGCGGCGGACGGCGCGACCCGCGCACTGCCGGCATCCGGGGCCAAGCGCGATGCGTCGGGTGTGCCGCTCGAGGGAGTCGTCGCGGCTGTGGGAGCCCCGATCCGCTGACCCTCGGGCTTCGGCTCAGGCGTCGATGGCCTCGCGCGACAGTCGATCGCTCGAGCTCACGATGAATTCGCGGCGCGGCGCGACCTCGTTGCCCATGAGGAGCTCGAAGACCGACGTCGCCGCCTCGGCGTCGGCGAGGCGAACTCGTCGCAGAGTGCGGCCCACCCGGTCCATCGTGGTCGTGGCGAGCTGTTCGGCGTCCATCTCGCCCAGGCCCTTGTAGCGCTGCACGGGCTCCTGCCACCGCTTGCCTGACTTGCCGAGCTTGCCGAGGAGTCCGTGGAGCTCCTGCTCGCTGTAGGTGTAGATCGTCTCGTTGGGCTTCGAGCCGGGGTTCATGACGACGACGCGGTGAAGGGGCGGCACAGCCGCATAGACCCGGCCGTGCTCGATGAGCGGTCGCATGTAGCGGAAGAAGAGCGTCAGGAGAAGGGTGCGAATATGGGCGCCGTCGACGTCGGCGTCGCTCATCAGGATGATCTTGCCGTAGCGGGCCTGATCGATGTCGAACGACCGCCCCGAGCCCGCCCCGACCACCTGGAGGATCGACGCGCATTCGGCGTTGCCGAGCATGTCGCTGATCGACGCCTTCTGGACATTGAGGATCTTGCCGCGAATGGGCAGGAGCGCCTGGTATTCGCTGTTGCGCGCATGCTTCGCAGTGCCGAGCGCCGAATCGCCCTCCACGATGAACAGCTCGGACTGCGCCACGTCGGTGGTGCGGCAATCAGCGAGCTTCGCGGGCAGCGACGAGGACTCCAGCGCGTTCTTCCGGCGCTGGGTCTCCTTGTGGGTGCGCGCCGAGATGCGCGCCTTCATCTCGCTGACCACCTTGTCGAGCACCAGCGCGGTCTGGCTCTTGTCGTCGCGTCTGGTCGAGGCGAACCGCGCGGCGAGTTCGCGGCTCACCACGTTGGCGACGATCTGGCGGACGGCCGGTGTGCCCAGGACCTCTTTGGTCTGACCCTCGAACTGCGGCTCGGGCAGGCGCACGTTCAGGACGACCGTGAGCCCGGCCATGATGTCGTCCTTCTCGAGCTTGTCGTTGCCGACCTTCAGTCGGCGCGCGTTCTGCTCGACCTGGGCCCGGATGACCTTCATCAATCCGAGTTCGAACCCCTGCTGGTGGGTGCCGCCTTTCGGGGTGGCGATGATGTTGACGAAGGATCGACCGACCGTGTCGTAGCCGGTGCCCCAGCGCACGGCGACGTCGACGACGCACTCGCGCTCGACCTCGGTGGGCACCATCGCGCCCGTCGGCTGGAGCGTGGGAACCGTCTCGCGGAATGTTCCGGACCCCGTCAGGCGCCACGTGTCCGTCACAGCGGCATCGGGTGCAAGGAAGTCTGCGAACTCGGAGATTCCGCCGTCGAAGCGGAAGCTCGTCTCGTTGACGCCGCCTTCGCGTTCGTCGCTGATGACGATCTCGAGACCCGGCACGAGGAATGCCGTCTGCCGCGCGCGCTGCTCGAGCTCTTCGAGGTTGAAGGCCGCATCCTTCGTGAAGATCTGCGGGTCGGCCCAGTAGCGGATCCGCGTGCCCGTCACGCCCTTCGCGGCCCTTCCGACCACACGCAGCTCGGACGCCTTCTCGAACGGCGTGAAGACGGAGTCGGGGGTCGGGCCGGCGAACAGACCGGGCTCGCCTCGATGGAACGACATCGCCCACGTCTTGCCGCCGCGATCGACCTCGACCTCGAGGCGCTCGGAGAGAGCATTGACGACGGATGCACCGACGCCGTGCAGACCCCCGGAAGCGGCATACGATCCGCCGCCGAACTTGCCGCCGGCGTGCAGCTTGGTGAAGACGACTTCCACGCCGCTCAGCCCGGTGCGCGGTTCGATGTCGACGGGGATGCCGCGGGCGCGGTCGCGCACCTCCACGCTGCCGTCGGAGTGCAGGATGATCTCGATGCGGGTGCCATGGCCGCCGAGGGCCTCGTCGACCGAGTTGTCGATGATCTCCCAGAGGCAGTGCATGAGGCCGCGGGAGTCGGTGGACCCGATGTACATGCCGGGTCGCTTGCGGACCGCTTCGAGTCCCTCCAGCACCTGGAGATGATGGGCGGAGTACTCGGAGGTCACAATCCTCAAGGGTATCGGCGCACCCGGTCGCGTCACTGCACGGACACGACCACACGGGGCGCGCGTACGCGCTCAGCGAAATGTCACTGGTTCGCGGCATTCTCGAAACAATCGCGTGGTTGCATATAGGGACACAGCACGCAGGCAGAGAGACGCTTACGAGGAGGCACCGAGATGAACACTCTTTCAACACCCACCCCGCCCGCCACCGACGTCCTCGAATACCGTCTGACCGCCATCGACCGCTGCGACTCGTGCGGCGCCCAGGCCTACATCGCCGCCGAGGTCAATGGGAGCGAGCTCCTCTTCTGCGCCCACCACGGCCGCAAGTACGAAGAGAAGCTCCGCTCGATCGCCACGTCCTGGCACGACGAGACGGCACGCCTCAGCGAGTAGGCGTCGGCCGCTCGACGCCTCGGTAGAGCCGGGGAATCGTCGGTGAGACACGGAGAGCGATCTCCTCGCCGATCGTTCCGATCAGTTCGGCCGCGTCCGTCGCGGACATCGACGCGTCTGCTCCGAAGACGACCACCTCGTCGCCGATCGATGCAGTAGGCCACGAGTCGACCACGCAGGCGTAGGGATCGATCCGTCGGACGACGCGGGGTCCCGCCGGCGTGCTCACGCGAAGGCGCCCCGCGAGGGTCGAGGGCAGCCCATCGGCTGAGCCGAGGTCGAGTGTGACCGAATCCTCATCGGCCTCCGAGACCGCGGCGACAAGGCTGGAGATGGGACGGATGCCGAGCTCGACCTCGCCGGGACCTCCGGCAGGTCGGATGCCGTAGGCGAACGCCCCGATCCGCACGAGGTCGTACCGGAACTCCGCCCTGGCGAACCCGGCAGCCGAAGCTGCCAGGTGCCGGAGCTCGGGCCGCAGTCCGGCCGCCGCGGCCTCCCGCAGCGCCTTCTCGAACGCGGCCCGCGCCGTGTCATCCTCCGCGTCCGACGCTTCCGCGATGTGGCTCCACACTCCGACGACCTCGATGGCTCCCGATCTCTCCAGGTACGCGGCCCGCTCGACGAACCCTGCCCAGTCCTCAGGGCGGACGCCGTTGCGATGAAGTCCCGTGTCAATCTTCAGATGCACGCGCGCGCGCCCATCGGCGGCCGCGAGATCCTCCAGCAGCGCGGCGTCGCCGACTCCGATGTCGAGATCGGAGGTGACGGCGAGCTGGGCCTCCTCCGCCGTGGCGACGATCCACACGAAGATCCGCGCGTGGGCACCGAGCTCGGCTCGAACCAGCATCCCGGTCCGGACGTCGAACGCACCGAACCAGCTCACCCCTTCGGCCGCAGCGATCCTGACGATCTCCCCCAGGCCGTGACCGTAGGCGTCGTCCTTCACGACGAGCATGTGTCGGGCCGGGGCGATCCGCTCTCGGATCGCGGTGAGATTGGCGCGCAGCGCGTGGGGATCGACCCGCACGGCCGTCATCCGGCATACCTCCGCTGGGCACGAAGGCCGATCGTCGTGACCAGCTCACCGGCCGTGAGACCGGAGTGCACCGCCCACTCCCCCAGCGTCGGATCACCCGGCTCCCCGCCGAAGAAGACGACGTCGTCACCGCGGCGGATCTCTGAGTTGCCGATGTCGACCACGCACACATCCATCGCAACCCGGCCGATGACCCGATGGAACGAGCCGGCGATGCCCACGGAGATGCGATCGCCGAGGTCACGCACCACCCCCTGCGCGTACCCGCCCGTCACAAGCGCCACACGCGTGTCTGCGTCCGCGCGGTGCGTGTAGCCGTACGAGACGCCTTCGCCAGCGCGCAGCGCCTTGGTGAGCAGCACAGTGCCGGTGAGGCGCATGACGGGCTTTCCGCTTGCACCGGCAAGGCCGAACACCTCGTGCGGGTCGAGCGTCGGCGTTCCGATGCTGCTGACAGCCGTCCCGGGGAATTCCCCCTCCATCGCGTCGACCTCGCCCTCGTCGGCGATGAAGGCGTCGACTCCCAGGTCACGCAGTGCGTGACCGACGGGGCCGAGTCCATGGCCCCACGCATCCCTCCGCAGGTCCGCGACGCTGAACTCGCCGTCGGTGCCGAGCAGCAGCGACTCGACGTTCGCTCGAAGAGCGTCGAGGCTGACTGTCGCGACCGGGGCGCTGCGCCGGGGACCGGCATCCGCCATCCGATCGCCCGAAGTCACGCCCCCTAGACTATCGGGGTCCCCCATCGCCTACCCTGGAGCACCCATGCCTCGGAAGGGCCTCGGCATCGCGCCGCGCCTTCGCTACCTCGCTGGACGCGCCCGTCGCATCGACGTCGGATCGGTCGTGGTGCGCGCGAAGGAGGCGTCGCACCAGCACGGCAGATGGACCCCACGGGTCGTCGTAGACATGCTCTGGCAGGCGGGATTCCGCAATGTCGGCTTCCAGGACTACATCGATTACGACTTCGCGATCCTCAACAGCTCCGAGCGCGCGACGTACATGACCCACCCCGTCTCGAACCAGCTGTCGCAGAAGTACGACCACCCTGATTACCGCGGGCTGTTCCAGGACAAGATCGAGTTCAACCGCGTCTTCAGCGATCACCTGCACCGGGATTGGATGATCGTCGACGGGGGCAACGCCGATGAGGTGCGCGCGTTCGCCGAGCGCCACGGGACGATCGTGACCAAGGAGCCCGTGGGCCAGGCGGGCACCGGCGTGCATCGCTATCACGCGAGTGACATCGATGACTGGGATGACTTCCATCGCGGCCTTCTCGCACGTGGTGAACTTCTCATCGAGGAGGTCATCGTGCAGCACGCCGACCTCGCCGCGGTGTGTCCGGGAACGGTCAACACGACCCGTGTGACGGCCTTCTTCGACGGAGAGAAGACCCACATCCTGGCGGTCGCCCAGAAGTTCGGGCGCGGCGCCGTGAGCGACCAGATGACGTATGGCGGCTTCTACACGATGCTCGACGATTCCGGTCGCGCACTCGGCAAGGGCTACGACTCGCACGAGAACATCCATGAGTTCCACCCCGAGTCGGGTGTCCGCATCGCCGATTTTCGGCTGCCGCTGATGGACGAGGTCGTCTCCTTCGTCGACCGGGTGGCGCGCGTCGTGCCGCAGGTGCAGTACGTCGGGTGGGACATCGTGGTGACCCCGACGGGTCCCGTCCTCGTGGAGGGGAACTGGGCCGCCGGCGTCTACGAGAACAAGCCGAGCGCGACCGGCATCCGGACCGGTCACAAGCCCCGCTATCGCGCGGCGATCGGTTTTTGAGCCGGGTCGGGTCAATGCGAGCGAAGCCCGCGTTGACGCGACTGCGGCTCAAGGTGGTGTAGCGCGCGGAGCGTGCGTATCGAGACCTCCCGCCTCTTCTCGGGGGTTCGAGCCGCTCATCTGAAAGGCCCGGCCTCCCGAGGGGAGCCGGGCCTTTCACAATGAGCTGTCAGCTCGCGCGAACCACGCCGAGCGGGGTCGACTGATGTCCCTGGCCCAGGGGGTTGTCGCGAAGGATCGTGACGAGCTGCTTCTCGCCGTCCTTCGTCAGCGTCGAGCCCAGGATGTTGCCGCCGATGTCGTTGATGTCGACGACAGCGACATCCGCGGTGCCCCCGAGGAGCCCCTTAAGGCGCTGCGCCACGTCGCGCGGACGGTCCGGTCCGAGCACGACGGCCTTGTTGTACGGCGGGATGGTGCCGCTCGTCGGGCCGTCGATCGCGCGTGCTTTGTCGCCGGCGATCCGGTAGAAGTCGCCCTTGCGCCCGAACGCCTTCGTCACTGCCGCGACGGAGGCCGCGAAGAGGATACGCAGCGTGCCGCACTCGCGGATCGCCATCTCCATCGTCTCGGGCATGCCGAGACCGATGCCGTACGGCGTCTTGACGACGTACTTCGAGAGGAAGAAGGCGAGCTTGCGCGGCGTGATCGAGTCCACCGGGAAGGAGCGACCCTGTGTGATCGCGACGATCTTCTCGGTCACGAAGAGGATGTCACCCGGCCGCAGGACGTCAGCCGCGTATTCGCGCACGAAGGCGTCGAGGTCGTCTCCGGGCATGACCACGCGCGTCCTGATGGGGATGCGTGAGAAGGTCCTGCCTTCCAGGTCGACAGTCAGCGCCTTGCCGGCGTTGGCCTCGCCGGTCATTCGAGGTAGTCCCGCAGCGACTGCGAACGCGACGGGTGGCGGAGCTTGGCCATCGTCTTCGACTCGATCTGACGGATGCGCTCGCGCGTCACGCCGAAGGTGTCGCCGATCTGGTCGAGCGTCTTGGGCTGGCCGTCGCCGAGTCCGAAGCGCATGCGGATGACACCCGCCTCGCGCTCGGAGAGCGAGTCGAGGAGGGACTCCAGCTGACGCTGCAGCATCGTGAAGCCCACGGCATCGGCCGGGACGACCGCTTCGGTGTCTTCGATCAGGTCGCCGAACTCGCTGTCGCCGTCCTCGCCGAGGGGGGTGTGCAGCGAGATGGGCTCACGGCCGTACTTCTGCACCTCGATGACCTTCTCAGGGGTCATGTCGAGTTCGCGGCTGAGCTCTTCGGGCGTGGGTTCGCGACCCAGGTCCTGGAGCATCTGGCGCTGCACGCGCGCGAGCTTGTTGATGACCTCGACCATGTGGACGGGGATGCGGATCGTGCGGGCCTGGTCGGCCATCGCACGCGTGATCGCCTGCCGGATCCACCAGGTCGCATACGTCGAGAACTTGAAGCCCTTGGTGTAGTCGAACTTCTCGACCGCACGGATGAGGCCGAGGTTGCCCTCCTGGATGAGATCCAGGAACTGCATCCCGCGCCCGGTGTAGCGCTTGGCGAGCGAAACGACCAGGCGAAGGTTCGCCCCGAGCAGGTGCGACTTGGCACGCTGGCCGTCACGCGCGACCCACTGCAGATCGAGCCCGAGCTGGTTGGACTTCTCCGCCGCGGTCATGTGCGACAGCTTCTCTTCGGCGAACAGACCCGCCTCGATCCGCATCGCCAGCTCGACCTCTTCCGCCGCGTTCAGCAGCGGAACCTTGCCGATCTGCTTCAGGTAGTCCTTGACGGGGTCGGCGGTCGCACCGGTGATCATCGTCGAGTAGACGGGGACGTCGTCCTCATCGGTCGACGAAATGACGATCGCACCGGTGGGCAGCGGATCGCTGAAGGACGGCTTCGTCGTCTCGTCGTCGTCGTCATCGTCAGCGCCATCCGCATCGGCGTCAGCGACGACCTCAGCCGAGTCCTTGGCAGTCGCGGCGGCGGCCACGGGCGCCGACTCGTCGTCGACGTCGACGTCGACGAGTTCGGCCTCGTCGCCGAGTTCGACTTCGTCTTCATCCTCGTCGGGGGCGGCGGCCTTCGCGGCCTTGGCCCGAGACGCCTTGGCAGGCGCAGCCTTCGCCGGCGCGCGCTTGGCCGGGGCTGCCTTCTTGGGGGCCTCCTCAGCGGGGGCCTCGACCTCGGTGTCCTTCGCTGCTCGGGATCGAGGTTTCGTGGTGCTCGAAGTCACGTTTCGCCTTTCACCGACGGGCGTGTTCCATGCCCCCCGGTCGTTTTGGACACTAGTAAGACCCTTGTCAAGTCCTCAGCCCCCGAAGCAAAACCTCGTGGACCGCGATGACAATGGGTCAGATTGTCTATTGTCTCACACTCGCCACGCTCTGATGGCGGAAGACACAGTCAATACAACGAGCCGGATGCGTCAGGCATTCCCGTCAGGGACGTTTGTCGTCGTCGCCGAGCGGGCGGGTCGCGAGGAATCGCTCCAGCTCGGCCGCGAGTTCGTCCGCGCTCGGGAGATCACCGGTGTGGATGATCGGAGTCGCAAGGGTGGAACCGGCCATATAGGCGTCGTAACGATCCTCGAGTCCGTGCAGCATCCGCGAAAGCTCCTCGCTCTCGGCGACCTGCTCCTCCACCTTGGTGAGGTATTCGCGGTTCTGCTCGCGCAGATCGTCGCCGGCGAAGACCAGTCCGGTGGCGACGGTGATGCTGTCCAGCGCGGCGAGCGTCGCAGCGGGGTACTCGGTGTCTCCGAGGTAGTGCGGCACCAGCAGCACGAAGCCCGCGATGGCGAACCCCTCCTCGGACAGCCGGTATTCGAGGAGGTGACCAGCAGTCGCCGGCACTTGCGTGTGGGGCTGCCACACCGAATGCGCCTCTGTGAGGTCCTTGCGCGTCCCGCTGACAGTGGTGCCGATCGGCCGCGTATGCGGCACGGGCATCGGGATGGCGTGCACCCATGTGACCGTCGAGACTGCGAGGCCGGTCGCGAAGTCGCGCACCGCAGCCGCGAAGCCGTCCCATGCGAAATCCGGTTCGTACCCCGCGAGGATCAGGAACGGCTGGCCCACGGAGTCATGAGCGAGCGACAGCTCGAGCCGGGGCGGGCGATAGTCGGTGAGGTGATCCTGATCGAACGAGATCACCGGACGTCGTGCGCGATAGTCGAGCAGCACGTCGTTGGAGAAGACAGCGAGAGGCGTCGGGTCGAGCTCGTCGCGCAGGTGGTCGACGAGACCGCTGACAGCGGAGCCGGCATCCGTGAACCCGGTGAGGGCGATGACGAGCGGCAAACCCGAAGGCACCGGCGGTGCCGAGACGGCGCGCTCGTAAAGGGGTCCGGATTGCGGCATGGTTCCATGCTACGAGGCGCGTCCGGAGCGGGGGAGCACGGCATCCCGCTGACAGCGAACAGCGCACCCGCGTCGCCCGACTGCCCGCTCGTCGGGCGGTCGAAAACTAGGATGGCACCCATGTCGTTTCCCGACCTCGAGTACCGAACCGATCCGATCCGAGAGACGGATGCCGATGCCGTCCTCCTCGCGCTGCCTCCGCTGGACGCAGGCGACGCGCCGACCCTGGAGGATTGGCCCGGGCTCCGCGATGCGCTCCTGGGCACGGGCTTCACCGGCGCTCCCTCGTCGTTCCAGCGGGTCTACGCGCCGGAAAGCACGAGCCTTCCGCTCGCTGTCGTCGGCACCGGGACCTCTCCGAGCGCCGCAGCCCTGCGCGACGCGGTGGGCGCGGGCATCCGCACCCTCACCGGCTTCGCCACCGTAGCCGTGGCCGCACCTGCCGCCGACCCGGACCTCTGGTCCGCCGCGGCCGAGGGTGCGACGCTCGGCGGCTACCGCTTCGACGGCTACAAGGCCGAAGGACCGAAGTCGCGGGCGTCCAAGGTGCGGGTCCACGGAACGAAAGACGCGGAGCCGCACGCGGTGGCCGCGGTGACAGCCACGGCATCCGCTGTCGCTCTCGTCAAGGACCTCGTCTCGATCCCCGCCGAGTGGCTCGGCCCGGCCGACTTCGCCGACCGTGCGACCATCAGCGTCGCCGACCTTCCCGTCACCGTCGAGGTGCTGGACGAGGTGACGATGCGCGCCGAGGGCTACGGCGGAATCCTCGGCGTGGGTCAGGGCTCGGATCGTCCGCCCCGCATGGTGCGGCTGGACTACGCACCCGAAGGGGCTGCACGCCATGTCGCGCTCGTGGGCAAGGGAATTACGTTCGACACCGGCGGGCTCTCTCTGAAGCCCCCAGCCTCGATGGTGGGCATGAAGTACGACATGTGCGGCGCGGCGACGGCGCTGGCCGTGCTGCGCGCCGTGGCGACGCTCGGCCTCCCGATCCGCGTCAGCGCCTGGCTCTGCGTGGCCGAGAACATGCCTTCGGGTCGAGCGACCAGACCGGGCGACGTGCTGCGGATGCTGGACGGCTCGACGGTGGAGGTCCTCAACACGGACGCCGAGGGCCGACTTGTGCTGGCGGATGGACTGGTCGCTGCGAGCCGCGAGCATCCCGATGTGGTGGTGGATGTCGCGACGCTGACAGGGGCGATCACCGTCGCGCTCGGCAACAGGCATGCCGGGGTCATGGGCGAGGACGACGCGGTGGGGCGGTACCTCTCCGCCGCCGAAGACGTCGACGAGCTCGCCTGGCGGCTCCCCCTCCCCGCCCACATGCGCGAAGACCTCGACTCGCCGATCGCGGATCTCGTCAATGCGAAGATCGGCGACCCCGCCGGCGGATCGCTGTTCGCCGGGCTCTTCCTGCAGCACTTCGTCGGACGCACCTCGGACGCGGCCGACGCGCCGCGAATCCCGTGGGTCCACCTCGACATCGCCGGCGTGGGCATGAACAAGGGCGGCGGCTTCGGGTTCACCGACAAGGGACCGACCGCGGCCACTGTGCGCTCACTCATCCGCTTCATCGAAAAGGAGTCGGTCCGATGACCGACCAGGCATTCGATGTCGTCGTGCTCGGAGGTGGGAGCGGCGGATACGCCGCGGCCATCCGAGCGGCCGAGCTGGGCAAGTCCGTGGCGCTCATCGAGAAGGACAAGGTGGGCGGCACCTGCCTTCATAAGGGCTGCATCCCGACGAAGGCTCTGCTGCACGCCGCCGAGGTGGCCGACAGCGCGCGGGAGGCCGAGTCGATCGGCGTCCGCGCGACTTTCGAGGGGATCGACACGGCCGGTGTCCGGACCTACCGCGAGGGCATCGTCGCCAAGAAGTTCAGGGGACTCGAAGGACTGGTCAAGGCGCGCGGCATCACGGTCGTCGCGGGTGAAGGACGCCTGGCGGCCGATCGGGCAGTGCTGGTCGGCCAGGACCGGTACGTGGGGGCGGATGTCATCCTCGCCACGGGTTCGTACAGCCGCACGCTTCCCGGCCTCGAGATCGGCGGCCGCATCCTGTCGAGCGAAGAGGCGCTCGACCTGAGCGAGGTCCCCCGTCGCGTGACGGTGATCGGGGGCGGTGTCATCGGCGTCGAGTTCGCGAGCGTATGGCGATCCTTCGGCGCCGAGGTCACGATCGTGGAGGCGCTCGACCATCTGGTGCCCGTTGAGGACCCCTCTGTCAGCAAAGCGCTGGAGCGCGCCTACCGCCGACGTGGCATCGCCTACTCACTCGGCGTGCGCTTCTCCGGGGTGACCCAGACCGCCGATGCCGTCACCGTGACGCTCGAGGATGGCAAGACCTTCGAGTCCGACTATGTGCTGGTCGCCGTGGGCCGAGGACCATCGACCAGGGGGCTCGGCTACGAGGAGGCGGGCATCGCGCTCGACCGCGGCTTCGTCGTGACAGACGGACGGCTCCGCACATCTGTGGAACGCGTCTGGGCCGTCGGCGACATCGTCGCGGGTCCGCAGCTTGCGCACCGGGGCTTCCAGCAGGGGATCTTCGTCGCCGAGCAGATCTCGGGGCTCTCCCCCGTCGCCGTCCCCGACGCGCATATCCCCAAGGTCACCTATTCACGGCCCGAGGTCGCGTCGGTCGGGCTCACCGAGCCGCAGGCCGCGGATGCGCATGGCGCCGAAGCGATCGTCGCCTATGAGTACAACCTGGCCGGGAATGGCAAGAGCGAGATCCTCGGAACCTCGGGCATCGCCAAGGTGATCCGGCTCAAGGACGGACCGGTGCTGGGAGTGCACCTCGTCGGCGATCGCGTCGGCGAACTCATCACGGAAGGGCAGCTGGCCGTGGGATGGGAAGCTCATCCCGAGGACATCGCACCGTTCCTTCACGCGCATCCGACGCAGAGCGAAGCGCTGGGCGAGGCGTTCCTCGCCCTGGCCGGCAAGCCCCTGCACGCGCTGTGAACTCCGACCCTCATACGGCATCACTAAGCTAGTCACGATATTCGGCATCTGAAGGAGACAGTCCCATGAGCACTTCCGTGGTCCTCCCCGCGCTCGGCGAGAGCGTCACCGAGGGAACGGTCACCCGTTGGCTCAAGAAGGTCGGAGACACCGTTCAGGCGGACGAAGGACTTCTGGAGATCTCCACCGACAAAGTGGACACCGAGATCCCCTCCCCCGTGACCGGGGTCATCGAGGAGATCCTCGTCCAGGAAGACGAGACGGTCGAGGTGGGGGCGATTCTCGCGAAGATCGGCGACGGCTCGTCCGCCCCCGACGCCGCTCCCGCACCAGCCGCCGCTGAGGCCGAGCCCGCCGCTGAAGCAGCTCCGGCCCCGGCCGAATCAGCTCCCGCCGCCGAGGCCGCTCCTGCTCCCGAGGCCGCTCCCGCCCCCGAACCGGCCGCACCTGCGCCGGCTGCAGCATCCGGCGGCAAAGAGATCCTCCTCCCGGAGCTCGGCGAAAGCGTCACCGAGGGGACGATCACGCGCTGGCTCAAGCAGGTCGGCGACCAGGTCGAGACCGACGAACCGCTTCTCGAGATCTCGACCGACAAGGTCGACACCGAGATCCCTTCCCCGATCAGCGGCGTCCTCCAGGAGATCCTGGTGAAGGAGGACGAGACCGTGGCGGTCGGCACCGCGCTCGCCCGCGTCGGCGATGCCGCTCCTGCTGCGGCCGAGCCGGCCCCGGCACCCGCGCCTGCCGCAGCCCCTGCTCCTGCCGCACCCGCACCGGCGGCGGAGGCTCCGCCCGCGCCCGCCCCCGCGCCCGCTGAACCTCAGGCGGCTCCCCCGGCAGAGGCGGCTCCCGCGCCTGCTCAGCCGGCGCCGGCTCCCGCCGCTCCCGCAGCGCCGGCTGCCGAAGAGTCCGACGGCCCGACCTACGTGACCCCGCTCGTCCGCCGACTCGCGCAGCAGCAGGGCGTCGACCTCAACCGCGTGACCGGAACCGGCGTCGGAGGGCGAATCCGCAAGGAGGACGTCCTCAAGGCGGCCGAGGCGAGCGCCGCTCCGGCCGCGCCTGAGGCAGCGGCCGCCGCTGCTGCTCCCGCGCTCGAGGTCTCGCCCCTCCGCGGTACGACCCAGCCGATGTCGCGCCTGCGCAAGGTGCTCGCCGAGCGTGCCGTCGCGTCGATGCAGGCCACCGCGCAGCTGACGACCGTCATCGAGGTCGACGTCACGAAGCTCGCCAACTTCCGCGACAAGGTCAAGAATGACTTCCTCGCCAAGACCGGCGACAAGCTCTCGTTCCTCCCCTTCTTCGCGCTCGCGGCGGCTGAGGCTCTCCAGGCCTTCCCCATCGTGAACTCGACGGTGGACGATGGTCAGATCGTCTACCCGGCCAGCGAGAACCTCTCGATCGCGGTCGACACGGAGCGCGGTCTGCTCACTCCCGTGCTGCGGGATGCAGGCTCGAAGAACCTCGCGCAGATCGCTCACGAGATCGCAGATCTCGCGGGTCGCACGCGCAACAACAAGCTCAAGCCCGACGAGCTGGCCGGCGGAACCTTCACCCTCACCAACACGGGATCGCGCGGCGCGCTCTTCGACACGCCGGTCGTGTTCCTGCCGCAGTCGGCGATCCTGGGCACAGGTGTCGTCGTCAAGCGCCCGGGCGTCGTGACGGTCGACGGCAAGGACGCGATCTCGGTTCGCTCCTATGTGTACCTCGCGCTTTCGTACGATCACCGCATCATCGACGGCGCGGACGCCGCCCGGTTCCTGGGTGCTGTGAAGGCTCGCCTCGAAGCCGCGCAGTTCGAGGGCAACCTCGGCATCTGAGTCACTGTGGCTGATCCGCGACGTCGTGCACGTCGCGGATCAGCCATTTCTCGTCCTGGCGCACGATGACCACGAGTTGCACGTCGCCCTCATCCGCGACTGACGTGACGCGGAGAACGGCGGCGCCTCCGAAGTCGTCCACCAGCACGATATCCCGGTCCCCTGCTGCGAGATCGAGCGGGCCCGGGGACAATGCCCGCGACGACTCCTCGACAACCCCGGCGAGGCATGCCGGGTCTCCCTCGCAGCTCGCGCGGACCGTCAAGAGGTCGTCGAGCACCTGCTCCAAGCCGGACCCGACGATGGGCGCTGACTCGGCGGAGGCTCTCGACCCCACATCGGCCGGCGCAGCCGCCTGACCCGCGGATGGCTCTTTCGACGCGTGGCCGTCCGCCGAAGCGCTCGCGGACGGTCGGTCAGGCTGGGCGGTCGCGGGTCCCCCCGCAGGCCACATGAGGCCCGCCGCCACGACAGCCCCCGCCACCAGTCCGGCCACCGCCAGAGGCCGCTTTCGCGAATGGGGGCGCTCGGCGCGGAACCGCCGCCAGAGGGCCGTCGTGACCTGGGAGAACGCGTCCGCGAGGTCGGAATCGACGTGCCGAGCAAGGCGCCCCACAAGCGTTTCCTCGCCGTACGCCACCTCTTCGAAGGACGGGGGTCGATGAGACAGGGCCGCCTCCCGCGCCCGGCGCGGAGCGAACACGGTGGTGGCGAGCGGCTCCGGCGTGCCGGCCGCGAACAGCGCCTGCTCGAGCCGCGCGTGATTCCGACTGAGCCGCGCGGAGTCCGTCGTCGTCTCGACCACCTCGGCGATGACGCCACCCAGGCGTCGGCCGGCGCGCTCCTCGAGCGCCGCGAGGACATTGTGCGTCACGTCCCGGATCGGCCGGCCTTCACGGGTGAGCGCGAACACCGGCCTCCCGCCTTCGGTCAGCCACCATTCGCCGGAGGAGTCGATCGAGTCCGGAAGCCGGGATGCATCCCCCATGCCTCGCAGCATGCTGACTGCCAGCGTGATCCTCTCCCCATCGGTCAGCGGCGTCTCCTCTCGCCGGCGGAGGAACTCTTCGAGGCGCTCGGTGCACGGGGTCAGAGAGACGAGATGCCCGTCGGATCTGCGCACGACGTCTGCAGGCGCCAGCAGATGCCCGTCGGCGTCCGCAAGCCAACCGGGCCAGTTCTCGCCTAGTGCGTCGACCTCGACGAGGAGCACAGTGCCCGTGACGTCGTGGTGTGCGAGCGTCCCGGGCCAGGGTGTCTCGAGGGGCGAGTCCACGCGGCGGATGAGCCGGTAAGCGTCGAGGAGCGGATCAGGGTCAGGCACAGCCACAGTCTCCGCGCCGGCCACCGCCTCTCAGCACGCCGATCGATTCTTGGAGGACAGATCTCCCACCCGTCGCCCTGGGGAGGAGAGCAGTCGAAGGGTTCCCCCGAAAGGTAGGCTGAAGTCATGTCCGGCCGTTCGAGCGCGCCCGAGAAGCGTCCTGGCTTCTTCAATCAGCTGCGCACCCTCTACACGTTCACCCACAAGTCCTTCCGCTGGCTCCCCTGGGTGCTCGCGGGGATCTTCGTCCTCTCGATCGGGGTGGGCGTCGCCGTAGGCTTCCTCATCCCTCCCGTGGCGTGGTGGAGCATTCTGCTGTGGGCCGTCACGGGCGTCATGCTCGGCATCCTGATCTCCCTCACCACGATGACGCGGCTCTCCACGAAGGCGATGTACCGCCAGATCGATGGGATGCCGGGCGCCGCCGGACACGTTCTGTCGACGTCGCTGGGCCGCAACTGGACGGCGAGCGAGATGCCGGTCGGCGTGAACCCCAAGACCCAGGACGCCGTGTACCGCGTCGTGGGCCGTGGCGGAGTCGTCATCGTCGCCGAAGGCGCGCGCGGCCGCCTTTCCCGCCTCGTCAACGACGAGCGCTCCAAGGTGCAGCGCGTCGCATCCGGTGTCCCCGTCACGGTCATCTATGTCGGACACGGGGAGGGCGACGTCACGATCGCCAAGCTCGCCGGAACCATCAAGGCCCTTCCGAAGAAGATCGACCGCACGACGCAGTCTGCCGTGATCAAGCGGGTGGAATCGGTGTCGCAGTCACTCGCGTCGCTTCCGATCCCCAAAGGCGTCGATCCCACGAAGGCCCGCGCTCCGCGCCCTCGCTAGCCACGCGGCGCCTGAAGGCCGGTGCACGCAGCCCGGTGAGCCGGTGAGCCTGCAGCTGAGAAGCGACCCTCAGGAGCGAACGAGGATCGTCCCGGCCGCTTTGTCGTGAAGTCCTCGCTGGTCGGCGTCCCAGATGACGGCGGGGATCACGAACACCAGCAGCAGCGACCGCACGATGGGGCGCCACAGGCCGACCCATGCGCCGTCGACCCGAGCCGTGCGAAGCCCGAAGAGGCGGTGACCCGGGCTGCCCTGCAGCGTCGGGATGAACACGATCTGGATGATGGCGAAGATCGCGAGGATGGCGAGCGGATCCCATCCCCAGAAGCCGGAGATCAGGTACGCGGCGCCGTAGTCGATCACGAGCGCACCGCTTCGCCGACCCAGCCGGGCGATGGAACCCCTGCCCTCCCGAGGCAATCCGAGCCGCTCGCCGGGGTAGGTCTCGCCAGTGTGGGTCACCGGACAAGGGTATCCAGCGTCGCGTAACATGCCGGAAACATTGCGGTCACTGCCGGGCAATGCCTTCTCGGTACGGTGCAATGAGCCGCCGTGGATGGGCGGCACTTCCCGATGCCCTACCTCTGGAGACTCGATGTTCAATGATTCCTCCGAGGTGCTGAAGTACATCAAGGACGAGGACGTCAAGTTCCTCGACATCCGTTTCACGGATCTTCCTGGCGTGCAGCAGCACTTCAACATCCCCGCCGCAACAGTCGACGAGGAGTTCTTCACCATCGGGCAGTTGTTCGACGGCTCTTCCATCCGCGGATTCGCCAACATCCACGAATCCGACATGCAGCTCATCCCCGACGTGTCGACGGCCTACCTCGACCCGTTCCGGGAGGCGAAGACGCTGATCATGGTGTTCGACATCTACAACCCGCGCAACGGCGAGATCTACTCGAAGGATCCCCGTCAGGTCGCCAAGAAGGCTGAGAAGTACCTCGCCTCCACCGGCATCGCCGACACCGCGTTCTTCGCCCCCGAGGCGGAGTTCTACATCTTCGACGACGTCCGCTACGAGGTGAAGCAGAACTCCAGCTTCTACTCCGTCGACTCCGAAGAAGGCGCCTGGAACACGGGCCGCATCGAAGAGGGCGGCAACCTCGGCAACAAGACGCCCTACAAGGGCGGCTACTTCCCGGTCTCCCCGGTCGACAAGCAGGCCGATCTGCGCGACGACATCAGCCTGAAGCTGATCGAGGCAGGACTCATCCTCGAGCGCGCGCACCACGAGGTGGGCACGGGCGGCCAGGCTGAGATCAACTACCGCTTCGACACGATGGTGCACGCCGCGGACGACATCCTGAAGTTCAAGTACATCGTCAAGAACACGGCCGAGCAGTGGGGCAAGTCCGCCACGTTCATGCCGAAGCCGCTCTTCGGCGACAACGGCTCGGGCATGCACACCCACCAGTCGCTGTGGAGCGAAGGCAAGCCCCTCTTCTACGACGAGAAGGGCTACGGCGGCCTGTCCGACATCGCCCGCTGGTACATCGGCGGCATCCTGGCTCACGCGCCCGCGGTGCTGGCCTTCACCAACCCGACGCTCAACAGCTACCACCGCCTGGTGAAGGGCTTCGAGGCGCCGGTCAACCTCGTGTACTCGGCCGGCAACCGCTCCGCGGCCATCCGCATCCCGATCACGGGCACCAACCCCAAGGCCAAGCGCATCGAGTTCCGCGCGCCGGACGCTTCGGGAAACCCCTACCTGGCCTTCGCGGCACAGCTCATGGCCGGCCTCGACGGGATCAAGAACCGCATCGAGCCGCACGAGCCTGTCGACAAGGACCTGTACGAGCTTCCGCCTGAGGAGGCCAAGGGCATCCCCCAGGTGCCGAACTCGCTGCAGGACTCGCTCGACGCCCTCGCGGCCGACCACGCCTTCCTCCTCGAGGGCAACGTCTTCACCGCAGAGCTGATCGAGACGTGGATCGACTACAAGGTCGAGAACGAGATCAAGCCGCTCGCGCAGCGTCCGCACCCGTTCGAGTACGAGCTGTACTACGGGGTTTAGGCCCGGATACCCGCGTACCCCGCGGGTATAAGGGCTCGAACCGGGACACGGTCCCAGAAGAGTCCTCGCTTGCGCCTCACTCCTCACCCGAGCACGCGCAATCTGCGCCATCCAAGGAGCGCCGCCCGCCGAGAAATCGGCGGGCGGCGCTCTGCTGTTGATGCGGTCGGTGGGCGCGGCGAGGCGGGCCACCCACGGCATCCCTCGTCTGCTCGCGTGAGCCGCTCAGGGCCGAGTGGTTCAGACGACTTCGGCTGAGTCGGAGTGAGTTGCCGTCCTCGTTTCACCGCCGGCGATTTCCGCCATCGCCGGGCGAGGCGGGGCGCCACGCAACCGCCGCTCGGCCGGACGCTCCACGGCGTTGTAAAAGCCGGCAGACAGCACGATCGCCACGACGACGAACGCGAGGTCCACACCTGCACGGACGACGAGCGGGCTCGCACCCACCCACGGTGGGAGGAAGTTGCTCAACAGCAGGGCGAGGAGCCAATGGGTCAAGTACAGCGCGAACGACCACTCTCCCAGCAGGCGCAGAGGGCGCGAGCGCAGCGCCCCGCCCTTCTTGTCGATGTCCGCCTGAGCAGCAGTCGCGATCACGAACAGGATCAGCGGCAGCAGAACGGCATCCTCGACGCCTCGGCCCGGCACAGTCCCCGTGGCGATATCAATGGAGAAGACGCCGACGAAACCGAGACAGAGAAGCCCCGCGGATAACCCGACCGACTGTCCGAACCGTCGCCCGGACAGCATCCACTGCGCAAGAACGCAGCCGGCGAGAAACCCGACGAGACGCGTTGGCGGAAAGATGTGGACGAGGAACCAAGCCGTGCTCTCGTTGGACACAAGCGCTGTGATAGCTGCCGCCAGAACGAGGTTCAGCACGATCGCGGCAGCGAACGCGATCCCAGCGCCGCGATCACCGAGGCGACGAAGGAGGGGGATCGCGAACGGGAACAGCAGGTAGAAGAGCAGCTCGCAGGAGAGCGACCAGCTTGGTGAGTTCATTCCGAAGAAGATCTCCGGGACGGGAACCCAGGCCTGAACGAGCAAGACGTTGCTCGCCAGCTCGGCCCTCGAGATGCCCCAGCCGACGAGCAGGAGAACCGGGATCGACAGGAGCATCGTCGTGAAGTGCATCGGGTAGACGCGCGCGAACCGCCTGCGATAGAACCGCACCGCGGTGTCGGTCGGCCTGTGCGACCAGGTCAGAATGAAGCCCGACAACGCGAAGAGAACCCGACACCAGCGGCCCCCATCGCATCGGTCGGCGACAGGTCGGCGGACGGCGCGAGACCGTAGGGCGCGTGGCAAAGCACCACAGCGAGAGCGGCGAAGAACCGCAACGACGTCAGTCGCTCGAGGTGGGGACGCGGCGCGGTCACATCCGGGCCCTGGCGCCCTTTCATCGTTCTCGGCCCGGGCGGCCCGCCGCGCCCTGATCACCGTAGAAGAGCTGCTCGAACAGCCGGCGGGCTCGGCGGGTCGCGGCGAGATAGTCCTCTTCGACCTGGCTCGCCGAGCGCGGCGGATACTCGAGGAGGCGTCCGATGCCGTCGAGCCGCTTCCGGTCGACGGGGAGCACATCGCTCGTCTGCCCGGACAGCAGGGTGTTCGCAGACCTCAGGCGGCTCGCCAGCCTCCAGGATGCCGCGAGGCGGTCCGCTGCGGGCTCGGGAATGAGACCTTCCGCCGTGGCGACCCGCAGCGCCTTCATCGTCGATGTCGTACGCAGACCCGGGATGCGGTGGGCGTGCTCGAGCTGGAGCAGCTGCACGAGCCACTCCACGTCACTGAGCGAGCCGGGCCCCAGCTTCAGGTGGCGCGCGGGATCGACACCCTGCGGCAGCCGCTCGCTCTCCACTCGGGCCTTGATCCGCTTGATCTCACGAACAGCTTGAGGATCGACGGATGCCGGATACCGAACCTCGTCGGCGAGGGCGGTGAACTCGCGAATGAGCTTGACGCTCCCCGCCACGCCGCGTGCACGCAAGAGGGCCTGCGCCTCCCAGGACTGGGACCAGCGACGGTAGTACGCGACGTAGGCGTCCAGGGAACGGGCAAGTGGGCCGTTGCGTCCCTCAGGCCGAAGATCCGCATCCAAGTCGAGCGGCACGCGCGGGTCTTCGGAGTGGCGGCGGAGAGCCGTCACGAGCTGCAGCGCGAGCTCGCTGGCGCGCTGGGGATCCACGCCGTTGGGCCGGTAGATGTACATGACGTCGGCATCCGAGCCGAATCCCAGTTCGCCGCCACCGAAGCGCCCCATCGCGATGACGGAGAAATCCAAACCCGCGTCCTCGGGCGGGACGACCTCGCGGCGCACGGCACGCAGCGTCGCCTGGATGGCGACTTCGGTGATCGTCGTGAGCGACACTGCGAGCTCTTCCACCGAGATCACCCCGAGGATCGCTGCCATGGCCGTGCGCAGCAGCTCACGGCGACGCAGGGTCCGCACGGAGCGCATGGCGTCTTCGATCCCGTCATGGCGCATCTGGATCGCCCGCGCCTCCTGCTGCAGGGCGACCCCCGAGCGCGGTTTGAGCTGCTCATCGTCATCGAGCCAGGCGACCGACTCGGGCGTCCACTCCATGAGCTCCCCGACATAGCGCGAGCCCGACAGCACGCGCGTGAGACTCTCGGCGGCCGCCGACGAATCGCGCAGCATCCGGAGGAACCAAGGACTGTTGCCGAGCCGCTCACTGATGCGGCGGAAGGCGAGCAGCCCGTAATCGGGGTCTGCGCCATCGGCGAACCACCGGATCATGACCGGCATGAGATGGCGCTGGATCGTGGATTTCCGGCTCAGCCCCGTCGTGAGCGCGGCGATATGGCGAAGCGCGCCGGCAGGATCGGCGAAGCCGATCGCGGCGAGCCGGTCGTGTGCCTGCTCGGTGGAGAGTGCGCGTTCCTCAGCGGGAAGTGCGGCGACCGCCGAGAGCAGCGGTCGATAGAAGAGACGGACATGGATGTCGCGGACCTCGCGCTTGACCGACTCCCAGACCTCCCACACCCCCTGACCCGTGTCGGCCAGGCGTGAAGCGCGCGCGAGCACCCGCAGCTCGTCGGGACGAGAGGGCATCAGGTGCGTGCGCCGCAGCTGACGGAGCTGAACGCGATGCTCCAGCACGCGCAGCACGCGGTAGTCGCGTGCGAAGGTGGCGGCATCCGATCGCCCGATGTATCCCTCCGCGACCAGCGCGTCCAAGGCCTCGAGCGTGCCGCGCTGTCGGATGCGGTCATCGCTGAGGCCATGGACGAGCTGCAGCAGCTGGACTGTGAACTCGATGTCGCGGATGCCGCCAGGACCGAGCTTGAGCTGGTGCGGGAGCTCACCGGACGGGATGTGCTCCGTCACCCGCTCGCGCATCCGCTGCACGTTGTCCACGAAGTTCTCGCGAGCGGCGCTCGTCCACACCTTGGGCTGGACTGCCCCGATGTAGGCGGCACCGAGCTCGACGTCCCCTGCGATCGGACGGGCCTTGAGAAGCGCCTGGAACTCCCAGCCCTTCGCCCAACGGTCGTAGTAGGACAGGTGCGAGTCGAGCGTGCGCACGAGTGCGCCCTGTTTGCCTTCCGGTCGAAGGTTCGCGTCGACCTCCCACAGAGCGGGCTCGATCTCGGCTCCGGAGACCCCCCGCATCGTGAGCACGGCCAGCCTCGTGGCGATGTCGACCACACGGCTCTCGCCGACCTGCTCGAGCAGCTCGTCGTCGGCACTGGCGACGAAGATGACGTCCACGTCGCTCACGTAGTTGAGCTCGCGAGCCCCGGTCTTGCCCATGCCGATGATCGAAAGGCGCGTCCGGGCGACGTGATCGTGAGGGAGGGCGCCGGAGCCCGCGGAGATCTTCGTCCGCGCCACGGCGAGCGAGGCCTCGAGCGCCGCGCCGGCGGCATCCGCGAGGATCCCTGCCACCGAGGCGAGCTCGTCGACCGGATTCGCCGCGAGAAGATCGAAGGCGGCGATCCTGGCCAGCATCGTGCGGTAGCGGACGCGCAGCGCCAGCCAGGCCTGCTCGTCTCCGGTGGCGGCGAATCCGCCGTGTGCGCCCACGGAGTCGAGCAGCCCAGAGACGAGCTCCTCTGTGCCCGGAAGGGCGTCTCCGGCGCCCGCGAGGGCGGCGAGCTCTTCGGGATGCCGCAGATAGAAGTCGCCGAAGCCCGAGGAAGCCCCCAGCAGCGCCCACAGCGCGCGCCATCCGCGGGCATCTCCGCGGAGCTCGCGTACGGGGGCAGGGTCACGGCGGGAGATGCGTGCGAGCGCGCCGAGCGCGGCGTCCGGATCGGCCGCCGAAGCCACGGCATCTGTCAGCAGCGCGTCCCGGTTGAGGCCGAGGGTCTGCTCGAGCTCGTCGAGCAGATCGGCTGCCGCAGCAAGGTCGCCGAAGCCGAGTCGTGCCAGCCCCGTGAGGGCTGTGGACCGTTCGCTAGCCGACATCGTCCCGGACGGGAGTCAGAGCATTTCGAGGTTGCTCTTGAGCTCGAACGGCGTCACCTGGCTGCGGTACTCCTGCCACTCCGTACGCTTGTTGAGGAGCACGTAGTTGAAGACCTGCTCGCCGAGCGTTTCGGCGACGAGCTCGGACTCCTCCATGTACTCGAGCGCGTGGTCGAGGCTCGCAGGCAGCGGCGCGTAGCCGAGCGCCCGCCGCTCGCCGTCGGTCAGCGACCAGACGTTGTCTTCGGCCTCGGGCGGGAGCTCGTACTCCTCCTCGATGCCCTTCAGCCCGGCCGCGAGCATGAGCGCATACGCGAGGTAGGGGTTCGCCGCGGAGTCGAGGGCGCGGTACTCGACGCGCGAGGACTGGCCCTTGCTCGGCTTGTAGAGAGGCACCCGGACGAGGGCCGAGCGATTGTTGTGACCCCAGCAGATGAAGCTCGGAGCTTCGTCGCCGCCCCACAGCCGCTTGTAGGAGTTCACGAACTGGTTGGTGACGGCCGAGATCTCATTGGCGTGCCGGAGGAGACCCGCGATGAACTGCCGGCCGACCTTGGAGAGCTGGTACTGCGCACCCTCTTCGTAGAACGCGTTGACGTCGCCCTCGAACAGAGACATGTGCGTGTGCATGCCGCTTCCGGGCTGACCGCTGATCGGCTTCGGCATGAACGTCGCGTAGACGCCCTGCTCGATGGCGACCTCTTTGATGACCGTGCGGAAGGTCATGATGTTGTCGGCCGTCGCCAGAGCGTCGGCGTACCGCAGGTCGATCTCGTTCTGACCCGGCCCGCCCTCGTGATGGCTGAATTCGACGGAGATCCCGAGGTCTTCCAGCATCCGCACCGACCGACGACGGAAGTCGTGGGCCGTTCCGCCGGGAACGTTGTCGAAGTAGCCGGCGGAGTCGACCGGCTCAGGCCCGTCGGCGCCGAACGACGACGACTTGAGCAGATAGAACTCGATCTCGGGGTGCGTGTAGAACGTGAATCCGGCATCGGCGGCCTTCGCCAGCGCGCGCTTGAGCACGTGGCGCGGATCGGCGACCGCGGGCTGCTCGTCGGGCGTGGTGATGTCGCAGAACATCCGCGCCGTCGGATCGATCTCGCCGCGCCACGGCAGGATCTGGAACGTCGTGGGGTCTGGATGCGCCAGAAGGTCCGACTCGTAGGAACGGGTCAGTCCCTCGATCGCGGAGCCGTCGAAGCCCAGCCCCTCGCTGAACGCGCCTTCGACCTCGGCGGGCGCGATCGCGACCGACTTCAGGGTGCCGATGACGTCGGTGAACCACAGGCGGACGAACTTGACGCCCCGTTCCTCGATCGTGCGCAGAACGAAGTCACGCTGCTTGTCCATCTGATCCTCTCGCGGCCGTCAGGGCCAGCCTATTGGGCGTTGTCGTCCGTCGCGGACGAGCCCCACGCGTCATCGCGCGCCTCATCCTCGGCCCAGGCCCGCGAGCGTTCGCGCAGGACCTGAGGGGCGTTGGCGGCCTCTTCCTCGGTCTCGAAGGGCCCGGCCCGATCAATCGCGGGAGACTCGAAGCCCTTCTCGACCTTTCCCGTCGTCAGGTTGTACCAGTACTTCTCACTGCCACCGGTCATGGATCCCCCTTCGGTCCCTCCCGATCCTACTGATCGCCCGGCCGGCGCTGGATAGGCTGAGCGCATGGGAGCGAAGGCGAAACGCGCGGTCGGTGTGGACATCGGCGGCACCGGAATCAAAGCGGGCATCGTGGATCTGGAAGCGGGAGCCCTGGCGAGCGACCGCGTCAAGGTCGCCACCCCCGCCGGCGCCGAACCGGCCGACGTGCTGCTCGCTGTCCGCGCAGTCCTCCAGACGCTGGGCGTGGCGGATGATCACGACGTGCATCTCGGTGTGGCGTTTCCTGCGATCGTCAAGGGCGGCCGGACGCTTTCAGCCGCGAACGTCTCGGACAAGTGGATCGGGTTCGAGGCGGAGAAGTTCTTCGAGGACGGCTTGGGACGCGGCATCCACTTCGCCAATGATGCGGATGTCGCGGGCGTGGCCGAACTTCGCTACGGGGCGGCCAAGGACCAGAGCGGCCTCGTGATCCTCACGACGCTCGGCACCGGGATCGGCTCGGCGATGATCTACGACGGAGTGCTGGTGCCCAACAGCGAGCTGGGCCACCTCCAGCGTGCCAAGGAGAAGGGGGATGCCGAGTCCTATGCGGCGTACTCCGCGATGGAGCGCGAAGACCTGAGCTGGGAGGCATGGTCCGAGCGCCTCGAGTGGTACTACCGCTACGTCGAGTTCCTGTTCAGCCCCGACCTGTTCATCGTCGGCGGCGGCGTCTCGAAGCACTCGGCGAAGTTCCTGCCGCTGCTCGACATCCAGACACCGATCGTGCCCGCGGTGCATCGCAACAACGCGGGGATCATCGGGGCCGCCGCGCTGGCGCTCGGCTGACCGAGAGGGCGAATGGGCCGGCCTGTACGCCGGGTTCTGTCCGGGGGCGGAAGCCCCGTGGACGGTCATCTCTCTCGGCGACACGTTGCCGTGCCGCTCCAGCGGCCTACCCGAGGACTCGGCGAGCCGCGTCAGCATCCTCTGTCTGGCCTTGCTCCGGGCGAGGTTTACCTTGCGAGTCGTGTCACCACGACCCCGGTGGTCTCTTACACCGCCGTTTCACCCTTACCGCGACCGAAGTCGCGGCGGTCTGTTCTCTGTGGCACTGTCTCGCGGATCACTCCGGGTGGGTGTTACCCACCGCCCTGCCCTGTGGAGCCCGGACGTTCCTCGGCACTGCAGTCACCCGCAGCGACGCGACCGTCCAGCCGACCCATTCGCGTGTCGATTTTAGCCGTCCGCGCCGGTCGGGGATGACGCCGCTATTTCTCCGCCGTCTGAGCGACTTTGAGATCGAGGGGAAAATCCAGCGGAAAATCGCCGAACAGCAGACGCCCGGCGAAGGCAGCCGACTCCCGGACCGCTTCGGAGACCTCGTTCACGAGTCGGAGTGGCGTATGGACGATGATCTCGTCATGCAGGAAGAAGGCCAAGTGCGCCGACTGCCCGAAAACCGGGCCTGACCGGGGTGCGGCATCCATCGGCAGAACCTCGGGCAAGTCCGCCAGACGCGTCCTGAGGTCGGCGAGCCATGCCAGCGCCCATTCCGCTGCCGTCCCCTGCACGATGAAGTTGCGGGTGAACCTGCCTCGGTCGCGAGCCCATCGCCGGGCGCCGGCGACGTCCGCTCCGGATGTCCCGGCTTCCGTCGATCGCAGCTGCATGTCGCGCCACTCAGGAGCTGGAGGCGGGGAGCTGCGGCCCAGCCACGTCGTGACGACGCCGCCTTCCTCTCCGACTCGGGCGGCATCGTCGACGAGCGCCATCGCACGCGGATATGCGCGCCGCAGCCGCGGCACCAGCCGCCCGCTCTCCCCGGTCGTCGCGCCGTACATGGCACCGAGGATCGCGACCTTCGCTTGAGCCCTCGAGGGCACTGCTCCCGAATCGACGATGCCTTCGTAGAGGTCGCGCCCCTTCGCCGCGGCCGCAAGCCGATCGTCCCTCGCCATGGCCGCGAGCACACGGGGCTCGAGCTGCGCCACATCGGCGACGATCAAAGTCCATCCGGGGTCGGCACGCACGGCAGGGCGCAGCTGCCGGGGCAGCTGCAGTGCACCTCCACCGGACGACGCCCATCGCCCTGTCACGACTCCGCCAGGGATGTACACCGGACGGAAGCGGCCGTCCGCCACCCATTCATCCAGCCACGTCCAGCCGTTGGCGGTCAGCAATCTTGAGAGCTTCTTGTATTGGATCAGCGGGGCGATCACCGGATGATCCTGCTCCGCGAGCTCCCAGCGACTCGTCGATTCGACGAGGATGCCGGCGCGGTGGAGTGACCGGAGCAGCTTGGGCTGCGAGTCCAGGCTGGCCGAGGGATCGTTCAGCTCCCGGCGCACCTCTTCGGCGAGCTCGCGAAGACGCGCGGGCGGCCCTCCACCAGGGGAGCGGATGCCGAGCGTCGCGGTGAGTATGGCGTCGTGGGTGGCGGCATCCCACGGCAGACCTGCCGCGCGCAGCTCCTCGGCGACGAGCGCGCCGGCGGATTCGGCAGCCAGCAGGAGCCTCAGGCGACCCGGATCCAGTGCGTCAGCGAGGGCTGACCGCTGACGCGAGAACTCAGCGAGAGCCTCGTCGAGCGATGAGGGCGGCCCTGCCGTCGCACCGTCCTCGTCGAGATCGAAGAGGGTGCTCGCCTGCGCGGCAGCCTGCGCCGACGCTGCGTCCCACGCCTTCGCGGAGCGAAGGTCAGGGGCCGTCGACACGAGAGCGGAATCTCGCAGGATGGCATGGCAGAGGCGGAGGTCATGGCAGCGAGCGATACGGACCCCGCTCGCGAGCAGCTCGGGGTACCACGCGCTCGCATCGTTCCACACCCAGCGGGGGGCGTCGGCTCTTTCGCGCTCGCCGATCCAGTCCGGCGTTTCCGCTCGGGTGAGCACGACGCGCTCCAGTTCGCCGCCGTCGGCGTCGAGCACCATCCCACACACGTCACCGGACTGGCGGCCGAGGACGATCCAGCCCGGGCCTGCAGCCCGAGTCGGCGACATCACGGCCCGAGCGGCCGGCGGGTCACAACCCGGACTCCTCCGTGCGCACGAGGATCGCGCCGCACTCGGGACAGGTCAGGACCGCTTCGTCCGGGGCTTGGCGGATCGCCTGGAGGTCGGTCCCGGACAGCACCATGTTGCACGCTTCGCACGTGTTGCGGCGGAGCAGTCCTGCCCCCGGACCGCGGAGCGAGATCCTGTCGTAGAGGGCCAGGAGGTCGGCTGCGATGTCGGCGGCCACGGCAGCACGGTCGCGTGACGCCTGCTCGAAGGTCGTTGTGGCGTCCGCCACCGCCTGCTTGCCCTCTGCGCTCAGGCGTCCGCCCTCCTCATTCGTCTCGGCGATGAGGGCCTCCTGCTCCGTGACAGCGGCGTCCGCCTGCTCGAGGCGCTCCATCACCTCGAGTTCAGCATCCTCGAGGTCGCTCTTGCGGCGCGCGAGCGAGGCGAGCTCGCTCTCGAGCCCCTGCGCCTCCTTCGAATTCGACGAGGAGGTGAGACGCTGCGCGTCGCGCGCCGACCTCGCGTCCACGACGGCGACGTCCGACTCGATGCGAGACAGCTCGATCCGCAGATCGTCTCGGGCGCCCTGCCGAGCGCTGAGGTCGCGGGAGAGCTCCTGCCGACGCACCAGCAGCGCCTGCACGCGTGCCGTCTGCGGCGGGTTCTTCCGCGCGCGGTCGGCCTGAGCGATACGTGCGTCCAGCTCGGCGATCTCGAGGAGTCGGCGCTGGTCTGCAGGGCTGGCGTTCACTCTCCCAACCTACCGGGGCGTCGACGGCGGCAACCCCGCGCACTAGCATTCAACGACCTGCCCATCTCAGGAGAGGTGTGAAGATGTCCGTTCTGCGCACGAAGTCGGTCGAGCAGTCCATCGCCGACACGGATGAGCCGGAGTTCCGCCTCAAGAAGTCGCTGACCGCGCTCGACCTCACGGTGTTCGGAGTCGGCGTCGTCATCGGCGCCGGCATCTTCACGCTGACGGGACGTGCTGCGCACGAGGTGGCCGGACCCGCGATCGTGATCAGCTTCGTGGTGGCTGCCATCGCGTGTGCGCTGGCAGCCCTCTGCTACGCCGAATTCGCCTCGACAGTGCCGGTCGCCGGCTCCGCCTACACCTTCTCGTACTCATCCCTCGGCGAGCTCTTCGCGTGGATCATCGGGTGGGATCTGATCCTGGAGATGTTCCTCGGCGCCAGCGTCGTGGCGCAGGGCTGGAGCGCGTACCTCGGGACCCTCATGGCGCAGCTGGGGGCACCGATACCGGAGGCCATCGGATACGGCGGGACCGTCGACGTCATGGCGATCGTGCTCGTCCTGGTGCTGGGCGGACTCATGACCTTCGGCATCAAGGAGTCGCTGCGGGTCAACATGGTGCTCGTCGCGGTGAAGATCTTCATCGTCCTGTTCGTCATCGTCGCGGGCCTGCTGTTCGTGGATCCGGCGAACTGGACGCCCTTCATCCCACCCGCCGAGCCCCGCGAAGCGGCGTCGGGGCTGACCCAGCCGCTCCTGCAGTTCCTGTCGGGCGTCGAGCCGACAGCCTTCGGGGTCGGCGGGATCTTCGCGGGTGCCGCACTGGTCTTCTTCGCCTACATCGGCTTCGATGTCGTCGCGACAACGGCGGAGGAGACGAAGAACCCCCAGCGCGACATGCCGATCGGCATCCTGGCGTCGCTCGCGATCTGCACGGTGCTCTACTGCGCGGTGGCACTCGTCGTCACGGGGATGGTGCCGTACCAGGAACTCGACCCCGCGGCGGCTCTCGCGAACGCCTTCGTGTTCCACGGCGCCGACTGGATGGCGACGCTCATCTCGGCGGGCGCCGTGGCCGGGCTCACCACCGTCGTGCTGACGCTGCTGATCGGTGCCACGCGCATCATCTTCGCCATGTCGCGGGACGCGCTCCTGCCCGCCGGTCTTGCGAAGGTGCACCCGCGGTTCCGCACGCCATGGCTCATCTCGGTGATCGTCACGATCATCGTGGCCGTGGTGGCCGGCTTCACCCCGGTCGGGCTCCTGGAGGAGATGGTCAACATCGGCACCCTCTCCGCGTTCGTGCTCGTATCCGTCGGCGTGATCGTGCTGCGCCGGAAGCGGCCGGATCTCAAGCGGTCGTTCACGGTGCCGTTCAGCCCCTGGGTCCCTGGGCTGTCCGCGCTGATCTGCATCTACCTGATGCTCAACCTCACCGTGGAGACCTGGCTCCGGTTCCTGATCTGGCTCCTGATCGGGTTCGTGATCTACTTCACGTACTCACGGCGCCATTCCAAAATGGGCCAGCCGGGCTATCAGGACTTCGTGCTGCCGCACGTCGTCTCCCACGAGCGTGACGACAGCGACGGGGACGTCCCCAGCTGAAGCACGCGTGGACGGTAAGGCGAAGTGGGCCCTGCCGGGATCGAACCGACGACATCCACGGTGTAAACGTGGCGCTCTACCAGCTGAGCTAAAGGCCCTCGGGGCCAGTCTACGAGCGCCGACGGCTCCTCGCGAACGCCGGCGAAGCACCCGACTGTCGGGCGCCGGACTGCGCCGTGCCGCCGTGGCCGGCGCTGTCGAAGATCATGCCCCGCGGACTCGCTAGGCTTGTCGGCGGTGCGTTGTCCACGCTGAACAAAGCAGACAGCATCCGATGCCGAATTCCTGGCATGACCTGCCAGATGACGAAAGGTCTCTTGTGACTGTCAACGATCAGGATCCGTATTCGCAGGGACCGCTCGACAGCGACCCCGAAGAGACCTCCGAGTGGCAGGAATCCCTCCTGCAGCTCGTGCAGGCGAAGGGGTCCGGGCGAGGCCGCGAGATCATGCTCAGCCTCCTGCAGAAGTCCCACGAGCTGCAGCTCAACGTCCCGCAGGTTCCCACCACGGACTACATCAACACCATCGCGCCCGAGAACGAGCCCGAGTTCCCCGGTGACGAGGAGCTCGAGCGCCGGTATCGCCGCTGGATCCGCTGGAACGCGGCGCTCACTGTTCACCGCGCACAGCGCCCAGGCATCGGCGTCGGCGGCCACATCTCGACGTACGCCTCGTCGGCTTCGCTGTACGAAGTCGGCTTCAACCACTTCTTCCGCGGTCTCGACGACCCGAGCGGCGGCGACCAGGTCTTCATCCAGGGGCACGCCTCCCCCGGCATCTACGCCCGCTCGTTCCTCGAGGGACGTCTCTCGGAGGACCAGCTCGACGGGTTCCGCCAGGAGAAGTCGAAGGCGCCCCACGGCATCCCGTCGTATCCTCACCCCCGGCTGATGCCCGAGTACTGGCAGTTCCCGACAGTGTCCATGGGCCTCGGCCCGATCAACGCCATCTACCAGGCGATGACCAACAAGTACCTCACCAACCGAGGGGTCAAAGACCTCTCGGACTCCAAGGTGTGGGCGTTCCTCGGCGACGGCGAGATGGACGAGGTCGAGAGCCGCGGACAGCTCCAGGTGGCCGCGAACGAGGGCCTGGACAACCTCGTGTTCGTCGTCAACTGCAACCTCCAGCGCCTCGACGGCCCGGTGCGCGGCAACGGAAAGATCATCCAGGAGCTCGAGAGCTACTTCCGCGGCGCCGGCTGGAACGTCATCAAGGTCGTCTGGGGCCGCGGCTGGGACGAGCTGCTGTCGAAGGACGACCAGGGCGCGCTCGTGCACCTCATGAACACGACCCCCGACGGCGACTTCCAGACCTACCGGGCCGAGGACGGCAAGTTCATCCGCGACCACTTCTTCCGGCGTGACGAGCGCACGGCCGCGATGGTCGACGACTGGTCGGATGACGACATCTGGGGCAAGCTGCGCCGCGGCGGACTCGACTACACGAAGGTGTACGCGGCCTACAAGGCGGCGACCGAGCACAAGGGCCAGCCGACGGTCATCCTCGCCAAGACGATCAAGGGCTACGGTCTCGGTCACCACTTCGAGGGCCGCAACGCGACCCACCAGATGAAGAAGATGACCCTCGACGACCTCAAGCACTTCCGCGACTCCATGCGAGTGCCGATCACGGATGCCCAGCTCGAGGAGAACCCGTACGCACCCCCGTACTACAACCCCGGGCAGAACGACGAGACGATCCAGTACATGCTCGAGCGCCGTCGTGCGCTCGGCGGCTTCCTTCCGGAGCGCCGCACGCACCACGTGCCGATCTCGCTTCCCGGCGACGAGTCCTACGCCCTGCCCAAGAAGGGCTCGGGAACGCAGGAGATCGCGACGACCATGGCGTTCGTCCGCCTTCTGAAGGACCTGCTGCGCGCCAAGGACTTCGGCCACCGCATCGTGCCGATCATCCCGGACGAGGCCCGCACGTTCGGGATGGACGCGTACTTCCCGACGGCGAAGATCTACAACCCGAACGGGCAGAACTACACCTCGGTCGACCGCGAGCTGCTCCTCGCCTACAAGGAGAGCCCCCAGGGCCAGATCATCCACGTCGGCATCAACGAGGCGGGCGCGGTCGCGGCGTTCACCGCGACCGGCACCTCGTACTCGACGCACGGCGAGCCGCTCATCCCGGTCTACGTCTTCTACTCGATGTTCGGGTTCCAGCGCACCGGTGACGCCCAGTGGGCGGCCGGCGACCAGATGGCTCGCGGCTTCATCATCGGCGCGACAGCCGGTCGGACGACCCTGACGGGTGAGGGCCTGCAGCACGCCGACGGGCACTCCCAGCTCCTCGCCTCGACGAACCCCGCAACCATCTCGTACGACCCGGCCTATGGCTATGAGATCGCGCACATCGTCCGCTCGGGGCTCGAGCGCATGTACGGCGGCAACCACCCCGACCCCAACGTCATGTACTACATGACGGTCTACAACGAGCCGCTCGTGCAGCCGGCCGAGCCGGAAGGCGTCGACGTCGATGGCATCGTGCGCGGCATCCACCGCATCTCGAAGGCCGAAGGCGACGGGCCCCGCGCTCAGATCCTCGCCTCCGGTGTCGGCGTGCTCTGGGCACGTGAAGCCCAGCAGCTGCTCCGCGACGACTGGGGCGTGCAGGCCGACGTGTGGTCGGTGACCTCGTGGTCGGAGCTCCGCCGTGACGGCCTCGCCGCGGACGAGCACAACTTCCTGCATCCCACCGACGAGCCGCGCACCGCGTACGTGACCGAGAAGCTCCGGGATGCCGGAGGACCGGTCGTGGCCGTGAGCGACTGGATGCATGCTGTCCAGGACCAGATCCGCCAGTGGGTCCCGGCCCGCTACGCGACGCTCGGCGCCGATGGCTTCGGCTTCTCGGACACGCGTCCCGCCGCACGCCGCTTCTTCAAGATCGACGGACCGTCGGTGGTGGTGCGGACGCTGCAGGCCCTGGCCGAAGACGGCGTCGTCGACCGGAGCCTCTCCGCTCAGGCGATCGAGAAGTACCGCCTGCACGATGTGACTGCCGGCACGAGCGGCAACGCGGGCGGCGAGAGCTGATCGGCGAAGGCCGCGCCCCCATGGACAAGACCGAGACGCTCGCGTGGCTGCGGCGCATCTCGGGTGACCTCGCCTCGGCGACCATCCAGCGGCTGGAAGAGTCGCTCACGTGGTACTCCGACATGCCCCCGGCGAGGCGGTCTGCGGTGGGTCTGGTGGCGCAGGCCGGCATCTCCTCGTTCATCCAGTGGTACGACGACCCGAAGTCGACCCCGGCGATCGCGGCGGACATCTTCGCGGTCGCGCCACGGGAGCTCCTGCGCAGTGTGAGCCTGCAGCAGACGCTCCAGCTCGTGCGAGTCACCGTCGAGGTGACGGAGGAGCGCATCGCCCACAAGGGCGAGCATCTCCGGGAGGCGATCCTCCTCTACTCGCGGGAGGTGGCCTTCGCGGCGGCGGATGTCTACGCCAGGGCCGCGGAGACGCGGGGGCTGTGGGATGCGCGCCTCGAGGCGCTCGTGGTCGACTCGATCCTGTCGGGCGAGGCCGATGAGGAGCTTCCGAGCCGAATCGCGGCCCTCGGGTGGCACGGGCACGGTGAAGTCGCGGTGCTCGTGGGAACGACTCCCCCGCTCCTGGACGTCGACCAGCTCCGCCGCACGGCGCGAAAGCTGGGCGTCGATGTGCTCATCGGCGTGCAGGGCTCGCGGCTCGTGCTCGTGCTCGGCCGGGCCGATCTGCCTCCGCGAAGCGACGAGCTGCCCTCGGAGCTGCCGTTCCCCGAGATCGCGCGCCGGCTCGAACCAGGCTTCGGCACGGGCCATCTCGTGCTCGGCCCCGCCGTTCCGGCCCTCGTCGACGCGAGCCAGAGCGCCCGGGCTGCGCTCGCAGGCTTCGCCGTCGCCCGCGCCTGGCGCCACGCCCCGCGGCCGGTGGAGGCGGACGACCTCCTGCCGGAGCGGGCGCTCGCGGGCGACCCGCTCGCCAAGCAGACCCTCGTCGATCGGATCTACCGTCCACTGCAGGCGCACAGCACCGACCTCGTCTCGACGCTGTGGGCCTACCTCGACAACGGACGCTCGCTCGAGGCAACGGCTCGCGAGCTCTTCGTGCACCCGAACACCGTGCGCTATCGCCTCAAGCGCGTGTCGGAGGTCATCGGCTGGGATGCCACCGGTCCCCGCGAAGCGCTCATCCTGCAGACCGCGCTCGTGCTCGGATCGATCGGGACGGATACGACCCGTCGCCGGCTGGCGTCTTCGCGTCGCCCGTCGGCATGACGCTGTACAGGAACGACAAACGTTTCGGCTATATCTGTGCGCTGATCGCCAGAGGACCCGCGACAATCCTTGGAAGGATGGAAAAGTGATCATTGCGGTCTTCCCCGGTCAGGGATCCCAGTCCCCCGGGTTCCTCACCCCCTGGCTCGAAAGGGACGGTGCGCGCGAGCGCCTCGCCGCCTATTCGGACTGGTCGGGTGTCGATCTCATCGCCGCCGGGACCGAGTGGGACGCCGACCGGATCCGCGACACGAAGGTGGCTCAGCCGCTGATCGTCGCGGCGAGCCTTCTGTCCTGGAACGAACTGCAGACGCGGGATGCTGTGGCCGGCGTGGCCGGGCACTCCGTGGGCGAGTTCGCCGCCGCGGCCGCGGCCGGCATCCTGAGCGAAGAGGACGCCCTTCGACTGGTCGGCCTCCGAGGGCGGGCGATGGCCGAGGCGGCGGCTGCTGCCGACACGGGAATGAGCGCCGTGATCGGCGGAGACGAAGCTGCAGTCGTCACGCGACTGCAGGAGCTCGATCTGACTCCCGCGAACTACAACGGCGGCGGGCAGCTCGTTGCCGCGGGTGCGCGCGAAGCGCTGCAGCAGCTCTCGGCAGAGCCGCCCGCCGGGACCCGCGTGATCCCGCTGCAGGTGGCGGGGGCATTCCACACGCGCTTCATGGGCCCCGCTGTCGAGGCCCTGCGGGTCGCGGCATCCGATGTTCCCGCGAACGAGCCGTCGATCCGCGTCTGGACGAACCGCGACGGCTCTTCGGTGACTTCAGGAACAGCGTTCCGCGATCTGCTCGTCGACCAGGTCGCGTCTCCGGTGCGCTGGGATCTCTGCATGGCGTCGTTCTCCGAGGCGGGCGTCTCGGGCATCGTCGAGCTGAGCCCGGCAGGGACGCTCACCGGGCTGGCCAAGCGAGCACTGCGGGGCGTGCCGTCCGTCGCACTCAAAACACCCGATGATCTCGAAGCCGCAGCTGCGCTTCTGAACGGAGCGTCCGCATGAGCCCTCTGCTCGCGCAGCCCACCGGCCCGGCCTACACCCGCATCTACGCCTACGGCGCGGCTCGCGGCGAGGTCGCCGTCCCCAACGCCGACATCATCGGACCGATCGACTCGAGCGACGAGTGGATCCGCCAGCGCACCGGGATCGTGACGCGGGCGCGCGCGGTTCCCGACACGACGGTGATCGATCTGGCAACGGATGCCGCACGCGAGGCCATCGAGCGCTCGGGAGTCGCGGCATCCGACATCGATGCCGTCATCGTCGCCACCATCAGCAACCCCAAGCAGTCGCCTTCGGTCTCTGCCATCGTCGCTGACCGCGTCGGGTCGAATCCGGCTGCCGCCTACGACCTGAATGCGGCGTGCGCAGGCTTCGCCTACGGTGTCACCCAGGCCGACGCACTCATCCGGGGTGGAATCGCGAACTACGTCGTCGTCGTCGGTGCTGAGAAGCTCAGCGACATCATCGACCCCACCGATCGCAGCATCTCGTTCCTCCTCGGCGACGGCGCGGGCGCTGTCGTCGTGGGGCCGAGCGAGACGCCGGGCATCGGCCCCACGGTCTGGGGCTCCGACGGCTCGAAGTTCGAGGCCGTCGGAATGAACCACACGCTCACCGAGTTCCGGGACGGCCTCGCCCCGTGGCCCACCCTCCGCCAGGAAGGACCGACCGTCTTCCGCTGGGCGGTCTGGGAGATGGTGAAGGTCGCACGACAGGCGCTGGCGGCCGCCGGTGTGGAGGCATCCGATCTGGCCGCCTTCATCCCCCATCAGGCGAACATGCGCATCATCGACGAGTTCGCGAAGCAGCTCGGCCTTCCCGAGTCCGTCCGCATCGGACGCGACATCGAGACGACGGGCAACACCTCCGCCGCCTCGATCCCGCTCGCGGCGCACCGCCTGCTCCAGGAGCATCCCGATCTGAGCGGCGGACTCGCTCTGCAGATCGGCTTCGGCGCAGGACTCGTCTTCGCGGCCCAGGTCGTCGTCCTCCCCTAGTCCGGCAGGCCCCGACCCTAAACTGAACAGCGGCCCGCACCGGGCCGGCGAACCCCCAACAAACAGGAGAAACCCATGGCATTCACCACCGACGAGGTCCTCGCAGGGCTCGCCGAGCTCATCACCGATGAGACCGGCATCTCGGCCGACGAGGTCGCCCTCGAGAAGTCGTTCACGGACGACCTCGACATCGACTCCATCTCGATGATGACGATCGTCGTCAACGCGGAGGAGAAGTTCGGCGTGACGATCCCGGACGACGAGGTCAAGAACCTCAAGACCGTCGGCGACGCCGTCACCTACATCACGTCGAACCAGGCCTGAGCCGCACCCGTTGGGGCTCGGCCCCAAACCCCCACCGGTGGGGGTGCTGAGCCCCCACCGGCATTACTCAAGGACTCCATCACATGAGCACACCGCGCATCGTCGTGACAGGCATCGGCGCCACCACCCCCATCGGGGGGACAGCCCCCGAGACCTGGTCGGCCCTGCTGCAGGGCGCTTCGGGCGCCCACGCCCTCGAGCATGACTGGGTCGAGAAGTACCAGCTTCCCGTCACCTTCGCCGCGGAGGCCGTCGTTCAGCCCAACACTGTGCTGGAGCGCCCGGTAGCCAATCGGCTCGACCCGTCGGCTCAGTTCGCCCTCGTCGCGGCGAGAGAGGCGTGGGAAGACGCCGGAGTTCCCGACGTCGATCCCGAGCGGTTCGCCGTCGATTTCGCCACCGGCATCGGCGGGCTGCAGACGACGCTGAACGGCTGGGACACCCTCAAGGAGAAGGGGCCGCGCCGCATCATGCCGATGAGCATCCCCATGCTCATGCCCAATGCCCCTGCCGCGGCGATCTCGATGCACCTGAACGCCCGTGCGTATGCGCGGACCGTCGCTTCGGCGTGCGCCTCGAGCACGGAGGCGCTGGTCAACGCGTTCGAGACCCTTCGCATGGGTCGCGCGGATGTCGTGCTGACGGGCGGATGCGAAGCGACCATCCACCCGCTCGCGATCGCCGCGTTCGCCGCGATGCAGGCGCTCTCGAAGCGCAATGACTCCCCCGAGACGGCCTCGCGCCCGTACAGCACCGATCGTGACGGCTTCGTCATGGGCGAGGGCGCCGCGTGTCTCGTGCTCGAAACCGAAGAGCACGCCAAGGCCCGCGGGGCCAAGATCTACGGCGAGATCGTGGGAGGCGGCGTCACCGCCGACTCGTACCACATCACCGCTCCCGAGCCCGAGGGCCTCGGCGCGTCTCGCGCCGTGCGTCAAGCGCTCGAGCAGGCCGATGCGACACCCGACGACGTGACCCACATCAACGCGCACGCGACGTCGACGCCGACCGGCGACATCGCCGAATACAAGGCGCTGCGCTCGGTGTTCGGCGATCGCATCCACGAGATCCCGGTCTCCGCCACCAAGGCCTCCACTGGTCATCTTCTCGGCGGCACAGGCGCGCTCGAGGCGATCTTCACCCTCCTCGCGCTCAAGGAGCGCCAGGCGGCCCCGACGATCAACCTGTCGACCCAGGACCCGAACATCCCCCTGCGCATCTCGGGATCGCCGATCCCGCTCGCCGCAGGCCCGCAGCTCGCGATCAGCAACTCGTTCGGCTTCGGCGGCCACAACGCGGTCGTCGCGTTCCGCTCGGTCTGAGCGGCACGTCGCACTCCGCGGACGAAGACGCCCCCGGCTCCCTGTTCAAGGGAGTTCGGGGGCGTCTGCCGTCAGGCGGCGATTCGCGTTCTCGGCCTCCGGGATTTCGTCTCCGACCACCGTTACCAGCGCCTTGTCGCCTGCCTCTTCCGCCGATCGGCAACCGGCGGAAATCGCTGTGAAGTTGCCTGCGGTCAGCCGACCTTGTGGAGCCATACGACGGGGGCATCGTCGCTGGCGTGGCGGAACGGCTCGAGCTCTTCGTCCCACGCCGCACCAAGGGCGACCTCGAGCTCGCGCTGGAGCTCGACCGGGTCGCCGGCGGCCACCTCGAGCGCGTACCGGACTCGGTCTTCCCCGATGACGACGTTGCCCGCGGTATCGGTCTGGGCGTAATGGATGCCGAGGCCCGGGGTGTGCATCCACCGGCCCCCGTCACTGCGAGGTGTCGGGTCTTCGCTGACCTCGAACCGAAGATGCTCCCAGCCGCGCATGGCGGTCGCCAGCGCGGCTCCTGTTCCGGCAGCGCCCTCCCAGTAGAACTCGGCGCGACGGCTCCCCGAGAGGATCGGCTGCTCGTTCCAGTCGAAGCTGACGGCACGCCCCAGAGCGCGCCCGACCGACCACTCGAGGTGGGGGCACAACGCACGTGGCGCCGAGTGAATGTAGATCACTCCACGCGCTTGTGATGACGCCATGGTCTCTCCGTTCTGCAGGTACGTCTTCCCCAACGACCTATGAACGGATGCCTCGGCTGTTCAGTTGTGCTGGGGCCATTATCGCCCAGCCAGCCCCCGAATGACAAGAATGTGATTCGGGCGCGTTGTAGGCTCGTTGGGCGCCTTCTGGCGTAAGGGGCGGTGGCCAAGCTGGTCAAGGCAGCGGGCTCATAACCCGACGATCGTGGGTTCAAGTCCCACCCGCCCTACGAGGCAGCGCCCCTGGCCGAAGGTCGGGGGCGCTGCCTCGTAGGGCCGGGTGTCGGCGAGAGCGCACTTGTGGGCGGGCCCCTGCCACAGAGGCTCCGCGCGCCGCGAAGCGGTGCGTGGAGGGGCGGTAGGGACAAGTCCCACCCGCCCTACGAGCGATCGCGCCGGCCGAAGGTCGGCGCGATCGCTCGTTAAGCGGGTGTCGGCGAGACCGCACTCGTGGGCGGGCCCCTGCCGCAGAGGCTCCGCGCGCCGCGAAGCGGTGCGTGGAGGGGCGGTAGGGACAAGTCCCACCCGCCCTGACAAGCAACATGCCCAGCTGTGTCAACCCGTGCGCGCGGGGAGCGCGCTGCTCATAGCCTGGCGGCATGCCAGTGAATGAGCTCTACCTGGTGCGGCACGGCGAGAGCATCGGCAATGTCGCCGCCACTCAGGCCGAGGTCGACCAGCTCGACGCGATCCCGATCGACATCCGCGACGCCGATGTGCCCTTGTCCCCGACGGGCGAGGAGCAGGCCCGGGCGCTCTCGGATTGGCTCGCGGAGCAGCGCTCGGCGATCGATCTGTACTGGGTGTCGCCCTACCTCCGGGCTCGCCAGACACTGGAGATTGCGCTCGGCGACGACGCGGCATCCACTCGCGTCGCCATCGACGAGCGCCTGCGTGACCGTGAGCTCGGCATCCTGGACCTGCTCACGAGGCGGGGCGTGGCCCGCCTGCACCCGGAGGAGACCGATCGCCGGCATCATCTCGGCAAGTTCTACCACCGGCCGCCCGGCGGGGAATCCTGGGCGGATGTCGCCCTCCGGCTGCGGTCGTTCCTCGGCGATGCGATGGCGGCCGACGGCGACACCGTGCTCCTGGTCGCGCACGATGCCGTGGTCATGCTCTTCCTGTATCTGCTCCTGGGACTCGCCGAACCTGAGCTGCTGGACTTCGCAGCGGCGAACACGGTCCTGAACGCCTCCGTCACGCACCTCGTGAGAGAGGGCGACGGCTGGAAGCTCGTCGCGTTCTCGAGCGTCGATCATCTCCGGCGCGAGGGCGCCGACGTCACCGCGCATCCAGGGAGCCCCGATGTCGAGCCCCAGTGAGATCGTCACCGCCGAGCTTCTGCGCGAGTGGGGGCTGCCCGACCCGGGCGACTCGAAGAAGGCCCGTGGCGAGGCAGTCGTGGTCGGCGGCTCCCGCAGCTCCCCCGGCGGCGCACTCCTCGCCGGCGAAGCGGCGCTGCGGGTCGGTGCAGGACGAGTGGCCCTGGCCGTCCCCGGGTCCATCGACGCGCAGATCGGCATCGCGATTCCCGAGGCGGGCATCTACGCACTCCCGGATGACGCGACCGAACCCTTCGAGGGTCGCCTGCGCCGGCACCTGGGCTCGGCCGACGCGGTTCTGGTGGGTCCCGGCTTCGACGATGGCGACGAGACGCGCGCGACCCTCCTCGCCGTCGCCGACACGGAGCCGCCGCTGCTGGTGCTGGATGCCTTCGCGCTGGGCGTGCTGCCCGACGTCGATCGCTCGGCGCTGCCCGCCGGTCTCATCCTCAATCCCAACAAGGAGGAGGCGGGCATCCTGCTCGGACGCGATCTCGCGGATGATGCGCTGACCGATCTGCGCGAGATCGCCCGGCGCTTCGACGCCGTCGTCAACTGCTACGGGCTCGTCGTCCACCCGGACGGTCGCTCCTGGCGGATCGAGGCGGGTGGACCCGGACTGGGCACGTCCGGGAGCGGCGACGTCCTCGCCGGTGCGATCGCGGGCTTCGCCTCACGAGGACTGGAACCGGCCGAGGCGGCGGTCTGGGGCGCGTGGGCGCATGCGACCGCCGGCGATCGCCTCACCGAGCGGCTGGGCCTCGGGTTCCTCGCCAGGGAGCTGGCGGCGGAGCTGGCGGCGGCCGTCGTCACCGTCTGAACATGGCGGGCCGTCGCGCAGACGTCGGCTCTCCACAGCACTCGTCGATCGTCGGCATCCGTCCCCTCCGTCCTGGAAGGATGATCCCGGCGCCGGAAAGGAACCGTCATGACACAGGGATCGATGCCCTCCATCGCGAAGGTCGCGCACGAGGTCTTCGGCTGGAGCGGCCTTCGCGACGGGCAGGAAGAGGCGGTGTCGGCACTGCTCAGAGGGCGGGACGTCATCACCGTGCTGCCGACGGGCGCCGGCAAGTCCGCGATCTACCAGCTGGCCGGAACCATCCTCGAGGGCATCACGGTCGTCGTGTCGCCTCTGATCGCCCTGCAGCGCGACCAGCTGAACCAGCTCGAAGAGGCTGCGGGAGCTCCCGGAGGGGTTGCGATCAACTCGACTCTCGGCGAGCGGGCGACCGACGAGGCGTGGAGCCGGCTCGCGAGCGGAGACGCACGTTTCGTCTTCGTCGCCCCCGAGCAGCTGGCGAAGGACGAGATCGTCAGCCGACTTCACGACCTGGGCGTCGGTCTGCTCGCGGTCGACGAGGCGCACTGCGTGGCCAGCTGGGGGCACGACTTCCGGCCGGACTATCTGCGGTTGGGCGACGTCCGCGCGCGTCTCGGACGACCGGTCACGGTGGCGCTGACAGCGACAGCCGCAGAACCGGTACGCGATGAGATCTCGGCGCGGCTGCGGCTCGTCGACCCTGCGATCGTCGTCCGGGGCGTGGATCGTCCCAACATCGATCTGTCCGTGCGGCGCGAGGTCTCGGAGCGCGACAAGCAGGACGCCGTTCTCGATACCGTCGTCGAGCTTCCGGGTCCGGGGCTGCTCTATACGGCCACCCGCCGGGAGGCCGAGACATACGCCGCAGAGCTGGGAGCACGGGGACTGCGAGCCGCCGCGTACCACGCCGGACTGGGTGCGCGAGAGCGATCCGGCGTGCACGACGCGTTCCTGGACGATCAGCTCGACGTCGTCGTCGCGACCAATGCGTTCGGCATGGGCATCGACAAGCCGAATGTCCGGTTCGTCGTCCACGCCTCCGTCCCGGATTCGCTCGACGCCTACTACCAGGAGGTCGGACGTGCGGGCAGGGACGGCGAGCCGGCAGGTGCCACGCTCTTCTACCGGTCGGAAGACCTAGGCCTTCGCAAGTACTTCGCCGCGCGCTCTGTCGATCGCGATCGCGTGGTGGCGGCCTACGAAGCGGTCGCCTCGTCCGATTCGCCGTTGCGAGCGAAGGAGCTCGCCTCCTCTCTCGACATCTCGCCGCGCACGGCGACCGCACTGCTCAACCAGCTCGCCGAGGGCGGTGCCATCCGCCTCACCCGCCGTGGGGCCGCTGCCCGAGGGAGGCTCACGAGCACCGAGGCGGCGGATGCCGCTGAAGAGGCGTCGGAACGGCGTGAGCGGATCGAGGAGTCGCGCGTGGAGATCATGCGGCGCTACGCCGAGACACGGGACTGCCGCCGGCGCCTGCTCCTCGGCTATTTCGGCGAGGACCTTCCTCAGGCGTGCGGCCGATGCGACCGGTGTCGTGCCGGTGCGACGCCGGAAGAGGCCCCCGATGAGTCGCTTGTCCCCTACCCGACGGGCACTGCCGTCGATCATGTCGAGTGGGGGCGCGGGAGCGTGGTCGACGTAGAGAGCGACCGCGTAACCGTGTTCTTCGAAGACCGGGGGTACAAGGTGCTCGCACTCCAGGCAGTCGAGGAGAATGAGCTGCTCCGGCGCGTAAGCTGAACGCCCGATGGACCTTCTCGCGTGCCTTCTGCTGGCCGCCGCACTCGCGGCGACCGTCATCCTCGTCGCGTGCGCACCCGTCTTGAAGCGTGATCAGCGGCGCCGCCAGCGGGAAGGCAGAGGCACGTCGGGGGGAATCGGCTCCGGCATGGATGCGGTCTGGCGCCCGACGGCCGAGGACGCGCACGCCGAGTGGGAGGCGCAGATCGAGCTTCCCGCTCCGGCGCCGACACCGGGAGACGGTGGCCGCCTCGAGGACGGGCGTCTCGTCATCGTCGTTCCGCCGGTTTCCTGAAGCAGAGGACCGTCCGCGGACTCCGCGATCACGCCCAGTGCCGCAGGCCCGCTGGTCAGTCGTTCGCGGCGTCGTCCGACTCAGGACCCGGCTCGCTCCCGCGCTGGATCGGCAGCTCGAGGCTGTCGGCGACCAGCTGCGGGTGGAACCGGGCGAGCGTGATCACCCCGGTGACGGCGATGGCACCCGCTACGGCGAAACCGAAGAACGCCCACACGGGGGCGTTCGCCGCCTCCTGCAGGATCGTGAGGCCGATGATGACCGCGACGATCGGGTCGATGACCGTGAGCCCGGCGATCACGAGGTCGGGAGGACCCACTGCGTACGCCGTCTGGACGAAGTAGGCGCCGATGGCGACGGCGGCGAGCAGCGCCACGATGCAGAGGATCGTCAGCCAGTCGAAGTCGTTGGCCTTGATGCGTTCGATGACGACCTTGGCCAGGGTGGCCACGAAGCCGTAGATGACGCCGGACGCGACGATGTAGAAGAGGGCCTGACCGCGCTTGCGGAGCCAGATCCAGAGGCCCGCGAGGATGAGGAGCACAACGCCGAGAAGCGACAGGATGATCAGCGTCTCGCGCTGGGTGACCGGGTTCTCGGTCGCGTAGAACGCGGCGATCGTGACGAAGATGAGGATGCCGCCGAGGCATTCCGCGATGGCGATGCCGGACTGCTTGGTGGGCTTGTGCCCGGATACGCGCGCGTTCAGCAGCGTGGTGATGACGAGCGAGATCGCCCCGATCGGCTGCACGATGATGAGGGGGGCGAATGCCAGTGCGCTCAGCTGACAGGTGATGGCGAGGCCCAGCATCACGGTGCCCGCGACCCAGGACGGCCGCTTCAGCAGGCTGAGGAGCTGGCTGCCGCTGAGCCCGGCCTTGCCCGATGAGCCGCTCAGTCGCTCGACCTTGGTGACACCGCGGTACTGGTACTGGGCGCCGAAAGACATGAACACCGCGCCCATCAGCGCCAGCGGGATGCCGATGAGGATGGCCGGATCGCGGAAGAATCCGATGACCTCGTTGGTCATCTCGTCGATCGACATCCCGGCCCACACCACCCTCCGACACTAACCGTCGGGATGCCTCGATAGGCTCAAGGCGTGGCCGTTCTGCCGATTCGCATCATGGGTGACCCCGCCCTCCACGCGCCCGCCGCGCACGTCGACGAGATCACCGAAGAGATCCGCACGCTCGTCGCCGACATGTTCGAGACGATGGACGCGGCGCCCGGAGTGGGCCTCGCTGCTCCGCAGGTCGGCGTCTCACTGCGGATCTACACCTACTCGTATCAGGACGACGACGGCGAGCCGTGGCGAGGTGTGATCATCAATCCCGTCCTGTGGATGCATCCGCTCGAGCCTGGCGCGCCGGACCCCGATGAGGAGTCGGAAGGCTGCCTCTCGTTCCCCGGCGAGCGGTTCCCATTGCGCCGATCCGAGCGCGTGCTCGTGACCGGTGTCGACCTCGAGGGCGCCGCGGTGCGGATCGAGGTCGGCGGATGGCGGGCGCGGATCATGCAGCACGAGTTCGATCACCTCGACGGCATCCTGTACATCGATCGGCTGAGCGATGCCGACTGGAAGACCACGCAGAAGATCGCCCGCAAGCGCGGGTGGGGCCGGCCGGGAAGCTCCTGGACTCCGGGAATCGACGACATCGAGGCGTGACGATCGCGGGCGCCGATGCGGCGATCCGCACCCGTCGGCGCAAAAGAGAAGGGCCCGGGGTGGAAGCCCGGACCCAATGTGAGAGCCGCGTAGATGCGCGGACTTCTCGCTCCCCCACTTGGACTCGAACCAAGAACCTATCGGTTAACAGCCGATTGCTCTGCCAATTGAGCTATGGAGGATCACCCTTCGCTCTCGCGCGGGCAACCACACCATATTAGCAAAGCTCAAGGGGTGCTCACGACGCGATGAGCCGATCATCGGCCTGCGCACTGGGTGTCCAGAGCAGATGCTCCGTGCCCCGCCCATAGGCGACGGCGTGCCCGGAACGCATCACGAGGACGTCCGCGTCGAGCTCCCGGGTCACCTCCGCCTCGTTCGTCACGATGAGGGCCGACATCCCACGCCCGCGGCGTCGGAGGATGGCATCTCGCGCGGCCCGGCGCACCTCGACATCGAGATTCGCGAACGGGTCATCAGCGATCAGCAGCTTGGGCTCGAGGACCAGGGTGCGGGCGAGCGCGACCCGCTGACGCATGCCGGCGCTCAGTTCATAGGGGTACTTCGCCACCGCACCGAGGGGCAGCATCAGCTCGTCCAGCAGTGAGGCGATCCGCACTGCCAGCGCCCGCTGGTTGACTCGGCGGTCCCTGCTCGTGATGGGCGCGCCGATCACCTCGCCGACCGTGAGCCGGGCGGGGAGGTTGGCGCCGGCCCGCTGCTCCAGGAAACCGGTGAGATACGTCAGCTCACGTCGCGCCCTGCCCGGATTGCGGACCGGGATGCCGTGCACCCACGCCGCTCCTCCGACCACGGCCAGACCCGGCGTGTCCGACCCGGAGAGCAGGGCGGCGAGGCTCGACTTCCCCGCACCGGTCGGGCCCATGAGCGCGAGCGTGCCGGCGTGCGGCAGGACGAAGGAGACGCCATCGACGACGCGCACGTCGCCCCCTCGTGAAGAACGGAGGATCGAGAGGTCTGATGCACGGATCGCCACGTCGGCGTCACGACGATGTGGCATGACGACATCCTGCCGCCTCGCACGCCGCTCCGCCACTGCGGCGCCCTCAGGGGTCGGTGACTGCCGCGCGCCGGAGGTCGAGCTCGCGCAGTCCGAGGCGGATGCGCCGCCCCTCCTCGGAGTCCGGGGGCACCCGCTGGATCGCTCCGAGGAGCTCGGCCTTCTCACGGTCCAGGGCCCGGAGGATGAGCCGGCGACAGAGCGAGGATGCCGACGCGAGGGCCACATCGTCGGTCTGGGCCGGGAAATCCGCGGTCAGGAGCTCGGCTGCCAGCGAGCGGAACGGCTCGCGGACGCTGCCGACAGCATCCGCCGCCCATCCGATCCTGTCGAAATCCGCGACGGCGGCGACGCCCGTCCGCACGGCATCGAGCGCGGGATGCCGGAACGGGAGCGCCATCGCCTGTGCGCGCAGTGCCGGGTCGAGGCGATGGCCGAACTGCAGGACGCCCATGAGGGCATCACGTTCGAGCGCCACATCTGCGGTGCGCGGAAGCGAGGTGAGGCTCAGCCGGACGGCGGCTTCAGGATCCGGCTGCTCGGCGGAGGCGGACGCGCTCGACCGGGAGGACTGCTCACCGCGGGCGGCACGCTCCACCTCGCGGCGGACGTCTTCGGTGTCCATCCCCAGACGGCGCGCGAGGACGCGGACGTACTCCGGCTGCAGAAGGGGGTCGCGGAGATCGGCGACCACGGGGGCTGCCGCCCGAAGCGCGCCGACCCGCCCTTCGACAGTCGAGAGGCCGAAGCCCTTCATGCGCTGATCGAGGACGAACTCCACCATGGGGCTCTTCGTGTCGAGGAGCGAGCGCACGGCGCCGTCGCCGCGCGTCAGCCGGAGATCGCACGGATCCAGGCCGTCCGGTCCCACGGCGACATAGGTCTGCGCGTTGAAGCGCTTGGCGTCGGCGAAGGCACGGAGCGCGGCCTTCTGGCCGGCGGCATCCGGGTCGAAGGTGAAGACGACCTCCCCCGCCGCGGAGTCATCGCCCATCACACGGCGCAGCACCGAGATGTGGTCACCGCCGAACGCTGTGCCGCAGGTGGCGATCGCCGTCGTCACTCCGGCGAGATGGCACGCCATGACGTCGGTGTATCCCTCGACCACCACCACCTGGTGGCTGCGGGCCACGTCGCGCTTGGCAAGGTCGAGGCCGTAGAGGACCTGAGCCTTCTTGTAGACCGTCGTCTCGGGAGTGTTGAGGTATTTGGGCCCGTTGTCATCCTCGAAGAGCCGTCGCGCGCCGAAGCCCAGCACCTGGCCCGTCACATCTCGGATCGGCCAGACGACACGGCCGCGGAAGCGGTCATACACGCCCCGCTGACCCTGCGACACGAGGCCGGCGGAGCTGAGTTCGTCGGTGGAGAAGCCCTGTGCGGTGAGGGCATCGAGCATGTTCGACCAGCCTTTGGGGGCGTACCCGACCCCGAAGTGCGCGGCGGCACCGGCGTCGAAGCCGCGCTCGCCCAGGAACCGCCGCGCGATGTCGGCCTCAGGAGACGCGAGACGACCGCGGAAGTACTCGGCGGCCGCGGCATTCGCCGCATACAGCCGCGTGCGGCCGGAGGTCTCCGGGAGCGAACCCCCCTCTTCGTAGTGGAGCGGATAGCCGATCCGGCCGGCAAGCCGTTCGACGGCTTCGGTGAACGAGAGGTGATCGAGGTTGCGGAGGAACGAGTAGACGTCGCCGGATTCACCGCAGCCGAAGCAGTGGTAGAAGCCGGCCTGCGGGCGCACGTTGAAGCTCGGGCTCCGCTCGTCGTGGAAGGGACACAGCCCCTTCAACGCCCCGACGCCCGCCGTCTTCAGCGCGACGCGCTCGCCGATGATGTCGGCGATGTTGGTGCGCGACTTCACCTCGTCGACGTCGGCCTGGAGGATCCGCCCCGCCATCACAGACCCTCGAGCGGCTCGGGCAGCGCATACGCCGTGGAGGCGACGATCTTGCTTCCCGGAACCCAGATGCCGATGCTCTCGAGGTCGACCGAGCCGACCAGGCGCGAGTGCCACGAGATGGCGAAGCGATCGGTGAGGCTCGCGACCTGGTCGACGATGACACGGCGGCGGGCGGCATCCGTCTCCGCTCGGGCGAAGTCCTCGGCGTGCAGGCGATCGAGGTGCTCGGGGTGCTCCCACAGCGCGTTCGAAAGGCGCTTCAGGATGCGGCGCTGCTCCTTGTAGAGGCCCTTGCGACCCTCAACCGAGACGATGAAGGCGCCGATGGTGCCCTTCAGCACGGCCATCTCGGCCTCGATGACGCGGGGCACCACCACATGGCCGCGGTACCGCGTGAGTGCCGGCGCGTCGTAGTGCTCGCGGGTCGCTGCCGTGGCAGCCCGCGCGAACCGCCCGATCAGGTCGGAGGTGAGGTTCTTCAATCGCGCGTGGGATGCCCGCGACCCGTCGAACGACGTGATCCACACCGGGATCCGCATCAGGCGGTAGAGAGCGTCGTCGAGTTCATCGCGCGGGAAGTCATATCCGACCCAGGCCTGGATCGCCGTCAGCAGGGCTTCCCGCTCACGGACATCCGACAGGCGCGCGGGGTCGATGTAGCCGTTGACGACGGCATCCTCGAAGTCGTGGACGGAGTAGGCGATGTCGTCGGAGAGGTCCATCACCTCGGCTTCGATGCAGCGGACTCGCGGGGGCGCGCCGTCGCGCAGCCACTCGAACACCGCCTCGTCTTCGGGGTACACGCCGAACTTGAGCCGTCCGCCGGGGTCGGGAACGGGGTGGGCGGCCGTCCAGGGGTACTTGCAGGTCGCGTCGAGGCTCGCGCGAGTCAGGTTGAGGCCGAAGCTGGCGCCGTCCGGGTCGACGACCTTGGGCTCGAGCCGCGAGAGGATCCGCAGGGTCTGCGCGTTGCCCTCGAAGCCGCCGATCTCGGCGGCCCATTCGTTCAGCGCACGCTCGCCGTTGTGGCCGAAGGGCGGGTGGCCCAGGTCGTGGCTGAGGCAGGCCGTGTCGACGACGTCCGGCGAGAGGCGAAGCTCCGTCGCGAGCTCGCGGCCCACCTGAGCGACCTCGAGGGAGTGCGTGAGGCGGTTGCGCGCGAAGTCGGCGGGGCTGGCCGGGCTCAGGACCTGCGTCTTGGCCGCGAGCCGCCGCAGAGCTGCCGAGTGCAGCACCCTGGCCCGGTCGCGGGCGAACGCATCGCGCCTCGAGCGGTGCTGCTCGTTGTGGAATCTCTCGGCGTCGTGCTCCCCATAGCCGGCAGGCCGGCCCGAAGAGACGCCGACGGCGGCGTCAGCCGCCACTGTGGTCGAGTTCCGCTTCGGCGAGGGCACAGGATGCCTCGGCCCCGAGCAGCCGCGAGTCCAGCCAGCCGTCCGGGAGGGCAGGACGCTTGGGGGTTCCTGCGCGTCCGCGCTGGCCCTCGGCAGCGGCGCCCGGGTACGGCGCGTCCAGCTCGAGGGTCGCCAGGAGCTCGTCGATCTCGGCGAGGCTCGACACGGTGGCCAGGCGAGCACGGATGTCGCCCCCGACCGGGTACCCCTTGAAGTACCAGGCGACGTGCTTGCGGATGTCACGGCATCCGCGGTCCTCGTCTTCCAGGAACTCGACCAGCAGCTCGGCATGACGGCGGAACGCGGCGGCGACGAAGCCGAGCGTGGCATCGACCGGCTCGCCCGTCGCAGCGCCGGGCGCCCCGAGCGCGCGGGCGAGGTCGCCGAAGAGCCAGGGCCGGCCGAGGCAGCCGCGCCCGACGACGACGCCGTCGCACCCGGTCTCATCCATCATGCGAGCGGCGTCGGCGGCCGACCAGATGTCGCCGTTGCCGAGGACCGGGACTCTGGTGACCGTCTCTTTGAGCTTCGCGATCGCCGACCAGTCGGCATGTCCGGAGTAGAACTCGGCGGCCGTGCGGGCGTGGAGCGCGATGGCGGCGACCCCGGCATCCTCGGCCATGCGCCCGGCCTCGAGATAGGTGAGGTGGTCGACATCGATGCCCTTGCGCATCTTGATCGTGAGGGGGATGTCGCCCGCGGCGCGAACCGCTCGGGTCACGATGTCGCGGAAGAGCTCCTGCTTCCAGGGCAGCGCCGCTCCCCCGCCCTTGCGCGTGACCTTGGGCACCGGGCAGCCGAAGTTGAGGTCGATGTGGTCGGCGCGGTCCTCGGCCACCAGCACGCGCACGGCCTCGGCGACCGTCGCGGGGTCGACGCCGTACAGCTGAATGGAGCGCAGCGTCTCGGACTCGTGGTGCGTGATGAGGCGCATCGTCGTGGCGTTCCGCTCGACGAGAGCACGTGAGGTGATCATCTCGCTCACGTACAGACCCGCGCCGTACTCGCGGCACAGTCTCCGGAAGGCGGTGTTGGTGATGCCCGCCATGGGAGCCAGGACGACGGGCGCATCGAGCTCGATGGGCCCGATGCGCAGGGCGCGGGCCGGAGCGAGGGCGGTCGTCATCCGTCCATTCTCCCAGACGAATGCCTTCCACTCGCTGAACGCGCTTTAGCCTTGAGGTATGACACAGCTGACCGAGACCTCTCTGCGCGACGTCCCGTTCCTCACGGCCGATGTGCAGCCGCAGACCCTCGCCGATTACGGCGACAAGGTGCTGCTCGTGGTGAACGTCGCCTCGAAGTGCGGGCTCACCCCGCAGTACGAGCAGCTCGAGCAGCTGCAGAAGTCCTACGGCGAACGCGGATTCACCGTGCTCGGCTTTCCGTGCAACCAGTTCGCGGGTCAGGAGCCCGGTTCGATGGACGAGATCCTCGACTACTGCGCCATGACGTGGGGGGTCAGCTTCCCGGTGCTCGACAAGGTCAAGGTCAACGGCGGCAAGGCGGCGCCCCTCTACAAGGCGCTGAAGAAGACGCGGGATGCCGAGGGCAAGCGCGGTCCCGTCATCTGGAACTTCGAGAAGTTCGTGCTCACACCTGACGGGCAGCTGCACCGGTTCCGCCCGAACGTGAAGCCCGACGACCCGGCGATCATCGCGGTCATCGAGCGGAACCTGCCGGCCTGACCGTCAGGCGGCCTCTTCGCCGTCTTCGCCGCGCTCGGACCACACCTGGCGCACGACCTGTGCGAACGCCTCGGCCGGCTGCGCTCCTGAGACGCCGTACTTGCCGTCGATGACGAAGAACGGCACCCCGTTGATGCCGTACGCGGACGCCTGGGCCTGGTCGGCCCGGACGGCTGAGAGATAGCGCCCGCTCTGCAGAGCGTCGCGCGCGGCATCCCGATCCAGTCCCGAATCCGCGGCGAGATCCACCAGCTCGTCCTCGATGCCGAGGTTGCGGCCCTCGGTGAAATAGGCCGACATCAGCCGCTCGGCGAGCTCGAGCTGGCGGCCCTGCTCCTTCGCGAAGTGCAGCAGCTCGTGGGCCTTGACGGTGTTGGTGTGCTTGAGCAGGTCGAAGCGGTACTCGAGACCGGCAGCGGCGGCCACACCGGTGACGCGGTCGAGCATCTGCTGAGCCTGATCGCGGGAGATGCCCTTGTGCGTCGCGAGATAGTCGGCCTCGCCCCCGTCGAAGTCGAGGGGAGTGTCGGGAGACAGCTCGAACGAGTGGTAGGTCACGAGCACTTCGGGGGCGTCTTCGTCTCGGGATGCCTCTGCGAGGCCGGTCTCGAGGTTGCGCTTGCCGATGTAGCACCACGGGCAGGCGATGTCGCTCCAGACGTCGATGGTTATGGCGTCAGTCATATCAGGGACAACCGCTTCGAGGCGCCTGGCTATTCCGCGCTCGGGGCAGCGGCTTCCGGCCCGGGGATCCCTCGCCGGGAGAGAAGGGCGGCGGTGAAGAAGCACACCGCGCCCAGGAACGTGCCGAGGTTCACCCAGCGCACGTCGACGAACTCGCCGGTGAGCGGCAGCACATAGGCCCCGACCGCGGCGGCGCCGAACGCGACAGACCCGGCCATGTTGAGCCAGGTGCCCCGCCACGTGCGGGCGTGGCGGTCCCACAGCTCATGACGACGGGATGCCGCCACCAGCGCGAGTGCGCTGGCGACCAGGAAGCAGACCGAACCCCAGGCATCCGGCACCCATCCGGTGGTGAGCTCTCCGGTGCCGCTCCGCGCGCCGAACAGCACGGCGAAGGTGCTGACGTTGAAGAGGAGGGTGCCGATGAACTGGATGGCGGCAGCCCACCAGTCGGCCAGCTGCCCGGTTGTCGCAGGGCGGCGGGGTGGGCGCCGCCCGCTCAGCGCGAGCTGGATGAAGCCGGCCAGCGTGAAGAAGACCGAGCCGGCCGCGAAGGTTGCGGCATCCCACACCGGTCCCACCGCATCGGCATAGGCGGGAACCGCACCAACCGCGAAGAACACCGACCCGACTGCGAAACCCCACGCCTCACGGCGAAGACGCAGCGAGACCGAGGTCGGAGTGCGAGGCATCGATTTGATCGTATCGGCCGGGGCAGGCGGGCGCCGACGGACTCAGTGGTGGAAGCTGCCGGCTTCCTCCTCGGTCATCGAGTTGACGATCGGGTGCCTGTCGAAGTGCTCGATCGCCGCTCGGTAGTCGTCCATCAGGAGCGCAGCCTCGTCTCGGCCGAAGCCCTGGCGGACGAGGATCCGCTGCACCGCGAGATCCTGGCGGTCCGCCGGCATCGTGTAGGCGGGCACCTGCCAGCCGCGCGTTCGCAGGCGATCGGCGAGGTCGAACAGCGTGAAGGGGTGCTCGACCCCCTCGGTGAGCTTCCAGGACACGGCGGGGATGCCGACCGCGGCGCTGCCGTCGTTGATGATGTCGAAGTGCCCCAGCTTCTTGATCTCCTCGGCAAGGTACATCGCCGTGTCATGACAGGACTGGTGCACCTTGCGGTACCCCTCGCGACCGAGCCGGATGAAGTTGTAGTACTGGGCGACGATCTGACCGCCGGGCCGTGAGAAGTTCAGCGCGAACGTCGGCATGTTGCCCCCGAGGTAGTTCACGTTGAAGATCAGCTCCTCCGGCAGCTCCGCCGCATCCCGCCACACGATCCAGCCGACCCCGAGCGGTGCGAGCCCGAATTTGTGGCCGGACGTGTTGATCGACTTGACGCGCGGGAGCCGGAAGTCCCACACCAGCTCAGGCACAGTGAAGGGTGCCAGGAATCCGCCGCTGGCGCCGTCGACGTGGATCGGGATGTCGAGCCCGGTCTCTTCCTGCAGCTTGTCGAGCGCGTCACTGACGTCATGCACCGGCTCGTACTGGCCGGTGAAGGTCACACCGAGGGTGGGCACCACGCCGATGGTGTTCTCATCGACGCGCGTGATGACCTCTTCGGGCGTCATGATGAGCCGGTCGCCCTCCATCGGGATCTCGCGGAGCTCGACATCCCAGTACCGGGCGAATTTGTGCCAGCAGACCTGGACGGGTCCGCAGATCAGGTTGGGCTTGTCGGTGGGCTTGCCGGCCTCGCGCCGCCGCGCCCGCCAGTTCCACAGCAGCGCCATGCCGCCGAGCATCGCCGCCTCGCTCGAGCCGGTCGTCGACGTGCCGAGCGTGTTCGCGGCGTCCGGCGAGTTCCACAGGTCCGCGAGGATGTGCACGCAGCGTGCCTCGATCTCGGCCGTCTGCGGATACTCGTCCTTGTCGACCATGTTCTTGTCGAGCGTCTCGGCCATGATCGCCCGCACCTCGGGCTCGACCCATGTCTGGCAGAACGTCGCGAGGTTCTGGCGCGAGTTGCCGTCCAGCATCAGCTCGTCGATGACCACCTGGTAGGCGTGCGAAGCGAGGTGCTCCTTCAGCGGCATCTGATACTTCGGCAAGGCCACGGAGAGGTCTCCCGAGGAGAAGACCTCATCCATCAGCTCGTCCCTGACGTCGTCCTTCTTGTGCAGCAAGTGAAACCCCTCGCAGTCGAGGACCCCCCGGTCCAGGTGAGTCGACGGCTGGACCTTTTGGCGAGGTTCGTCGGCGACGGTACTGACCATGCCTATCGCCGGTCGAAGGCACCTGTCAATGAAACATCCGGGGTGATGTCGGAGGGTGAGCTCACAGCCCGGGCGCGTCGGGCACATCCACGGCGCCTCCGAAGCGGCGATCGCGATCGAGGTAGAGCTCGATCGCCCGCCAGAGATCGACGCGCGTGAAATCGGGCCAGAGGGTGTCGAGGAAGACGAATTCGGCGTAGGCCGACTCCCACAGGAGGAAGTTGGAGGTCCGCTGCTCTCCGCTCGAGCGCACGAAGAGATCGACGTCCGGCATGTCGGGGACATAGAGCCGCCGCTGGATGAGCTTCTCGGACACCGCGCTCGCGCGCAGCCGGCCGGCAGCGACATCATCGGCGATCGACCGGACCGCATCGACCAGTTCGACCCGGCCGCCGTAGTTGACGCACATCGTGAGGGTCAGCACGTCATTGCCCGCCGTCAGCTGCTCAGCGTACTGAAGCTCCTTGATGACCGATCCCCAGAGGCGCGGCTTGCGCCCGGCCCAGCGCACGCGGACGCCCCACTCGTTGAGCTGATCACGGCGCCGGTGCAGCACGTCGCGGTTGAACCCCATGAGGAAGCGGACCTCGTCGGGAGAACGCGACCAGTTCTCGGTCGAGAAGGCGTACACCGAGAGGTGCTTGACGCCGGCCTGGATCGCCCCTGCCGCCACGTCGAGCAGGGCCGCCTCGCCCGCCTTGTGCCCCTCGACCCTGGTCAGGCCCCGCTTGTTCGCCCACCGGCCGTTGCCGTCCATCACGATGGCGACGTGCTCGGGCACCGAGCCCTGGGGGAACGTCGGCGGATGGATGCCTGTCCAGTCGATCGGGCGATAGGGCACCGCGTCGCGATGCGTGTAGGGCTTCGGCGTCACCGAGCAGCCTCCCGTGGCGAGGATTCGACGTGCGAGAGCGAGCGGATGCCGCGCTCGAGGTGCCATTGCGCGTACGCGGCGATGAGGCCGGAGGCCGTGGCCGTGGCACGCGGCGAGGCGTCGTCGACAGCATCCCACTCCCCCTCCATCAGGGACTGGAGAAGATCGACCGCGTCCGCGGAGACGCGTGCCGCCCCGGCAGGCGCGCAGTCCCGGCAGATCATGCCGCCGAGCTGGGCGACGAACGTGTCGTGGGGTCCGGGCCGGCCGCACCGTGCGCACTCGCCGAGTCCGGGGGCCCAGCCCGACAGTGCCATCGCTCGGAGCAGATAGGAGTCCAGGATGCTGCGCGATGCGTGCTCGCCGCGCGAGAGCGCGCGCAGGCCCCCGACGAGGAGGAGGTACTGCTGCGGGGTGGCCTCGGCCTCGTTCAGCCGGTCCGCGGTCTCGACCATCGCGCTCGCCGAGGTGTAGCGGTCGTAGTGCACGGCGATGTCGGCGCCGTACGAGCCGAGCGACTCGGCCTGCTGGACGATGTCGAGCGAGCGTCCCTGGTAGAGCTGCACGTCCGCCACCATGAACGGCTCGAGCCGCGCACCGAAGCGGGACGACGTGCGCCGCACCCCTTTGGCCACCGCGCGGATTTTGCCGTGGCGACGGCTGAGCATCGTGAGGATCCTGTCGGCTTCACCCAGCTTGTGGGTGCGCAGGATCACGACTTCGTCGCGATAGGTGGGCACACCTCGATTATCCCGGGGTGCCACCACAATGGACGTGTGAACGAGCCGCTCTTCGTCATCCCGCTGTGGGCAGATCTCATCGCCGTCGGGCTCGGCGGTGTGCAGGGCGCCCTTTTCGCCTCAGGATTCCGCGGTCAGCGCCGACTGGATCTGCTGGGCGTTGCGATCATCGGCGTCGTGATGGGCATGGGCGGAGGGCTCATCCGCGACCTTCTCCTCAACGTCACCCCTTCCACCCTGCAGAGCAACTGGTACCTGCTGACGGCGACAGGCGCCGCCCTGATAGGGATGCTGCTCGCGAACCTCTTCCGGCGCCTCAACGCCGCGATCGTGGGGCTGGACGCGCTCGTCATCGGGCTGTTCGGCGCGTTCGGGACGAGCAAGGCGCTGGCGCTCGGCATCCCGCCCGTTCCCGCCGTCTTCGTCGGAGTGTGCTCGGCGGTGGGCGGCGGGATCCTGCGAGACATGATCATGGGGCTGCCGGTCGCGATCATGCACGTCGGCTCGCTGTACGCCGTGGCGGCGGCCGCCGGATGCTTCGTACTGGCGTCGCTCGATGCACTCGGCGTCGAACTGATCCTGGCCGCCGCCATCGCCATCGTGGTGACGACGATCATCCGGCTGCTCGCCGTGATCTTCGACATCTCACTGCCGGAGCAGCGCGCGCTCTACCGCAACAAGGTGGCGGTGGAGACGACCGCGATCCCGATCGTCAAGCCGTAGCCCGACACCGTCAGCGGAAGCCTTCGCGCTGGGTGGACTCCCCCGCCACCCGAACGCCGTAGTGGTAGGCCAGCTTTCCGCCGAGCCAGCCTGACACTCCGAGTGCCGCGAAGCCGATCAGGCTGAGGACGAACCCGATGATGCTGACGTCGTCGTGGTCGGAGGCCGCTCGCACGAACCAGTTCACGACGAAGAGGGCGGTCACGGCCAGGTTGATGCTCATATGGGTGACCGCCGTGCGCTTGGCGGCCGTGCCGGCCGGGATGACCAGGTAGTCCATGAACCCGAAGATGGCGGCGATCAGGGCGCCGACGACGCCGATGGCGATGAGCACCTGGGCTCCGAGGGCATACGGCGTCGGATCCTCGGCGAAGAAGCCGATGATGTCGAAGACGATGCTCGCGGCCCATGACCCGATCGGAATGGTGACCGCGATCGGGTGGAAGGGGTGCCCATAGGGGCCCGCGAAGGGCGTGCGGGGCCGCTTGGCACGCTGGAGCGCATCCGAGGTTGTCATGCGGCGAAGCTAGGCGCCCGGGCGCCGAGAGACCGAGGGGGTTGACAGTCACCTGCCGACCCCCTCGGTCTGCGCTCCTGTGAGCGCCTCAGACTCCCGCGAGCGCGCCCGAACGACGGCGGGTGCGGATCGCCCGGTTGACCCCCGAGACGATCGCCTTGAGCGAGGCTGTCGAGATGTCACCGTCGATGCCGACACCCCACAGGCGCTCGCCGTCGACCTGCAGCTCGACGTATGCGGCCGCCTGGGCGTCGCCGCCGGCACTCAGCGCGTGCTCGACGTAGTCGTACAGCGTGACGTCGAAGCCATGCGCGCGCACGACCTCCAGGAATGCCGCCACGGGGCCATTTCCATGGCCGGACTCCTGGATGCTGTCGGCGCCGTCGCGGAGGGTCACATCAAGCATGACGTCACCCGTCATGTCGCTCTGCGTCTTGGTCGAGAGCAGCTCGAAGCGACCCCAGCGCTCGTCGTGGACGGTGGAGGGGAGGTACTCGTCCTGGAAGATGGCCCAGATCTGGTCGCTCGTGACTTCGCCGCCCTCGGCATCCGTCTTCGCCTGAACGACTCCGGAGAACTCGATCTGCAGCCTGCGCGGCAGGTCCAGGGCGTGATCGGTCTTCAGGAGGTACGCCACGCCGCCCTTGCCGGACTGCGAGTTGACGCGGATGACCGCTTCATACGAGCGACCGAGGTCCTTCGGGTCGATGGGGAGGTACGGGACGGCCCATTCGAGCTCGTCGACGGAGACGCCCTCGGCCGCCGCGCGCACGTCCATCGCCTCGAGGCCCTTCTTGATGGCGTCCTGGTGCGAGCCGCTGAAGGCGGTGAAGACGAGGTCGCCCGCCCACGGGCTGCGCTCGGGCACAGGGAGCTGGTTGCAGTACTCGGCCGTGCGCTTGACCTGGTCGATGTCGCTGAAGTCGATCTGAGGATCGATGCCCTGCGTGAACAGGTTGATGCCCAGTGCCACGAGATCGACGTTGCCCGTGCGCTCGCCGTTGCCGAACAGGCATCCTTCGATCCGGTCCGCACCGGCCATGTACCCGAGCTCCGCGGCGGCGATCGCGGTGCCCCGGTCGTTGTGCGGGTGCAGCGAGAGGAGGACGTTCTCACGGTGCACCAGGCGACGGCTCATCCACTCGATCGAGTCGGCGTAGACGTTCGGCGTCGCCATCTCCACCGTGGCCGGCAGGTTGATGATCACCTTGCGCTCGGGAGTCGGCTCGAAGACCTCGATGACCTGGTTGCAGACGTCGAGCGCGAACTCGAGCTCGGTGCCCGTGTAGCTCTCGGGCGAGTACTCGTAGAAGACCTTCGTCTCGGGGATGCGCTTCTCGAACTCGCGGCACAGACGCGCGCCCTCGAGCGCGATGTCGATGATGCCCTGCTTGTCGGTGCGGAAGACGACCTCGCGCTGCAGCACGCTCGTCGAGTTGTAGAGGTGCACGATGGCCTGCTTCGCGCCGGCGATCGACTCGTACGTGCGCTCGATGAGGTGCTCGCGCGCCTGGGTCAGGACCTGGATCGTGACGTCATCCGGGATGAGGCCCTCTTCGATGAGCTGGCGCACGAAGTCGAAGTCGGTCTGGCTGGCGCTCGGGAAGCCGACCTCGATCTCCTTGTAGCCCATGCCGACGAGCAGCTCGAACATGATGCGCTTGCGCTCGGGGCTCATCGGGTCGATGAGCGCCTGGTTTCCGTCGCGCAGATCGACGGCGCACCAGCGGGGCGCCTGAGTGATCCGCTTCGCCGGCCACGTGCGATCGGGCAGATCGACCGCGATCTGCTCGTGGTACGGCCGATACTTGTGGATCGGCATGCCCGAAGGCTTCTGGGTGTTGTCCATGATCTGTCGCTTCTACTCTCGCCTGGGATGGTGCGGGCCGAACAGCAAGCTCCGCGGCGAGGAAGGCCCTAGATCGAGGACTCGCCGCGGCAGCTAAGAAGGAGAAGCGAGCCTGCACGCATGCGAACCAGGGTACACCCGGGCGCAGTGACGAGCGAACCCCCCGTCGAACGGCTGCTGCCGCCGCCCCGCTCTTCGCGTGGACAGTGCACTCTCTCGCCGAGCGAGCCGCTTATCGACGCGAACAAGATGCTCGGTCGGCGACAGAGCGCACTGCGGACCCGTAAGTCGCGGGATGCTGCTCCGAGACGATCAGGCTTCCGTCGACACGTGAAGAGCATGGAGCATATTCGTCGAGCCGTCGCGGCGCCCGTCGTGGCGGCATCCCTCATCTTGCTGACGGCGTGCGGCGGGTCGGCAGGAACAGGCGGCGCACGGTTCGGCGAGGCATACCCGCAGCCTCCGGACGGGCAGGTCGTGGGGCAGGGCACCGTCATCGAAGCCGCGGGTCACGCCGAGCTGTGCCTCGGGCCGGTTGCCGAGTCGGACCCACCGCAGTGCTCGGGAGTCCCGCTCGTCGGCTGGTCGTGGGAGGGCATCGACGGGAGCGAGACGTCGGGCGATGTGCGCTGGGGAACGTATGCCGTGCAGGGAACCTACGACGGTGAAAGTGTGACCGTCACGGCGCCCATCATGCTGGCGCTCTACGACCCGATGCCCCTCCCCGATCCCACCGGCGGTGAGCCTGGGCAGGGTGACGCGGAGAGCCTTCTCGCGGTCCAGGAGGACCTCCCGGACCGGCTGGGGGATGAGTACCTGTCTTCCTCGGCCGAGAACGGATACCTGTGGGTGGACATGGTGTGGGATGACGGCACGCTGCAGGATGCCGCGGATGCAGAGTTCGGCTCAGACACCGTGATCGTGCGCTCGGCCCTTCGGGCACTGGAGTAGCCGCGGCACTCTGGTGCCGTCGGGGGCCGGGGTCTAATCTGAGCCACGAGCGCCGGTCAGCGGCGCCACGGAGCGCATGGGTGGGCGGCGATGGGTTCCAATGACGAGCGCGCATTCGAGGCGGTCATCCTCGCGAACACGTTCCTCGACCCGCGGGGACGCCCGTTCGTCGTCGAATTCTTCCCCCCGTCGGTGGTCGACCTGTACGACGCCGTGGTGACGAGCGCCGAGTGGCAGTCCGCGGCGACGCTCACGGAGCGTGCGTTCGCGGTGATCGCTGCATTCGAAGCCGACGCGGACCTCGCGGCGCGCTACCGCGCCGATGCAGAAGCGGGCCTGCTCGGGTTCGGAGCGGGCGACGACGAGAGGGTCGACACCGCGATCGGCGAAGTGCTGGATGCGCTCGGCGGAACGATGGCCGAATCCGCGGGACCGGACGATGGACTGCTCGGCGGCGGACCGTCGGAGTCCTGGTCGCCGCTCCCGCCCATGGCTCCGCCGCTCCCGCCCATGGCTCCGCCGCCCCCGAGCGACGACGCGATGGCTGAGCCGCCGGGCGACGGGTCGATCGCTGAGGGACCGCCGCCGCCGAGCGACGACGCCATGGGCGAGCCCCCGAGCGACGGGTCGATGGCTGAGGGACCGCCGCCGCCGAGCGACGACGCGATGGGCGAGCCCCCGAGCGACGGGTCGATCGCTGAGGGACCCCCGCCTCCGGGCGAGCCGCCTCCCGATGACCGAACGGATCCCGAGACTGGTGAAGCGCCGGCCGCGACGGTGCAGACCTGGCTCAATGCCGAAGTCCAGGGCCATCCGGAGGCTCTCGCCGCCCAGACCGAGTACATCCTCGCGGTGTTCTTCGGTGAGAAGAAGGAGACAGCCGCCGGCGCCGCGCCCACCGCCATCGCCTTCGCCGCGCGGCAGGAGTGGGTCGATCTCACGGTGCAGCTCGTCAGCACCGACTTCACCGTGCCGCCGTTCCCCCAGCAGCTGCGCGTCGGGCGCGACGGCGCCTCTCAGGGTCGTGCACTGTTCGCCGTGACGCCGCTGCACGACGGCCCCTCGACACTGAGCGTGCTGGTCGATGTGGAGGGCAACTTCCTCCAGCGGCTCGAGCTCACCTTCGAGATCGGGACGACGGCACCCGTCGATACGACGAATTTCGGTCGCCCTGCGGGTGCTGCTCTCGTGATGGAGCCGCGGACCGCCTCGATGCAGTTCATGCCCGCCACCGGAGGCTACGAGCTCTTCGTCAAGGGGATCACCGATCAGCCGGTGTTCATCCAGATCACGGACGACGAGCTCGCCGCGCGGATCGAGGGCGTGCGCGAGGCGCTCCTCGCGATCGTCAAGCAGCCGGCGTTCGCGCTGGAGATAGACATCCCCGACGAGCTTCGCGCGCCTGCGCTCAAGGAGCTCGCCTTCGCCGGATTCCGGCTGTACCAGTCGATCTTCGCGGGCTCGTTCGCGTCTGAGGAGCTCCGGAAGGTCGGCCGCTGGCTCCGGGAGAGCCTGGCCGAGGACTTCACGACGCTCCAGGTCGTCTCCCGCGGATTTCCGGTGCCGTGGGCGCTGATGTATCTCACCGACCGGTTCGAGGACGACAAGCTCGACTGGCACGACTTCATCGGGATGCGCCACGTCGTGGAGCAGATTCCCCTGCGCGAGATCTCGGCGATGCCGCCGGCGACGACGATCACCTCCACTCCCGATCTCAGCGTCAGGGTGCTGTTCAACGAGGGCATCGAAGCGCAGATGCCCTCGCGTCCGATCAGCGCGCAGCGGGCGTACTGGTCTCACCGCGGTGTCGCGCTCGGCGAGGGAACCCTCGTGAACGACCTGGTCAAGAGCGCTCTCGTGCCGTCTGCCACCGACAAGGTGCTCTACCTCTACTGCCACGCCGTCGCCTCCGACAAGGACTCCGACGACTCGTATCTGGTGCTGAGCAACGAGGAGCGGATCTCTCTGGGGCAGCTCGCCGTCTATGCGCCCATCGAAGACCAGCTGCCGACGCACCCGCTCGTCATCATCAACGCGTGCGAGTCGGGCGACCTCTCCCCGACGTTCTATGACGGGTTCGTCCCGTATTTCCTCGCGAAGGGCGCCCGGGGCGTCATCGGCACGGAGTGCAAGACCCCCGGGCGCTTCGCGAGCGAATGGGCGATCGCATTCTTCGACAGGTTCTTCGCAGGCGAGCGGCTCGGAGACGCCGTCCTCGGACTCCGGCAGGACTTCCTCGAGAAGCATGGCAACCCGCTCGGACTGCTCTATGGCGTGCACTGCGACACCGACACGCGTGTCGATCCTGCGCTCGCCGCGGCGATCAGCTGAGCACGACCGACAGGAGCATGGACATGGCACTTCGCCGCATCGCGGGGAAATCGCAGACCTACCACCTGATCAGCTACGACGGGAAGGGTCGGGAGCAGCGCGACGAGGACGGCGGGATCGCCAGCGAGGCCGCATTGGAGGCGGTCTCGGCTCCCGGCGTCACGGATGTCTTCATCCTCAGCCACGGGTGGCAGGGCGATCATGCCGACGCGATCTCGCAGTACGACCGGTGGGTCGGTGCCGCCGACCCGGACACGGACGCCGACGGTGTGCGGCCGGTCGTGATCGGCGTGCACTGGCCGAGCAAAGCGTGGAGCGACCGCGAGCTGAAGGATGCGCCCACCGGTCTGCTGGGTGACGAGCCCACCGGCGACGGGGTCACTGTCGATGACGCCGTCGAGGAGTACGCCGCGCAGCTGGGGGATGACCCCGAGACCCGCGAGGCGCTTCGGACCGTCCTCACTCACGCCGCCTCGGTGCCGGTCGATGCCGAGGCCTCCAACTCGGACGAGCTTCCGGCCGACGTCGCCGACGCCTACCGCGCGCTGGTCGGCAGCCTCGGTGCGGGCAGCGACGACGGAGGACTGCTCGGTGGCGGCTGGGACCCGGATGCTGTCTTCGCAGCGTCCCTCACCGGCGCCGCCGACGACGGGCTGCTGGGCGACGGCTGGTTCAGCAGGCTGCGCGAAGCGGTGCTGACGCCGCTTCGGCAACTCACGTTCTGGAGCGGCAAGAATCACGCCCGCGAGTTCGGAGAGGGGGCGGGAGCCGATCTCGTCCGCGCAGTCATGGGGGCGGCCGACGTCCGGGTGCACCTCATGGGACACAGCTTCGGAACGATCGTCGTGTCGGGTGCGGTACGCGGCCCCGGCAAGAAGGCCACTCCCCCACCCCGGCCGGTGGACTCCCTTCTCCTCGTTCAGGGCGCCGTGTCGCTCTGGGCCTACGCGGAGAAGGTTCCGGATGACATCGGGGGCGGGCGCGGATACTTCGCGGACGTCGTCACGCCGGCGTTCGTGTCGGGACCGGTCATCGCGACCCGCTCATCCTGGGACTACGCAGTGGGCAAGTTCTACCCGCTGGCGGTGCGCATCGCGGGGCAGTATCTGCTGGGCGACGACGAGTCGCCCAAGTACGGCGGAATCGGCTCATTCGGCATCCACGGCGTCACCGGGGCCGTCGAGCTGCCCGCCCTCCGGACGGGCGCGCTGCGCGACCCGGGCCTCGAGCCCGGAACCCTGTACAACATCGACGCGAGCGGCGTCATCTCGCACCTGGATGGCGCCTCCGGCGCACACAACGACATCGGGCATCCCGAGCTGTCGTGGCTGGCGTGGAATGCCTCGCGCGTAGGAGCGCGTTGAGTGCGGCAGCAAGCCGGCCCTGAGCGAGCTCGAGGGCTGACGCGCGCCGGCGCGCTGCGCGAATGACGGAGCGCGCCGCCGCGCTACGCGAATGGCGAACGTCGGATCCGCGGGCGCCATCGTGCCGCTCGTATCGGTCGACAAGGTCGATGCGCTTTCCTGAAGAGCATCGATTGACGAGCCGTCACGGTACGCGAAAAAGGTGGCCGAAAGTTCTCCTGACCGGGTCTAAAACAGGTCCGCAATGTCGGTGGCCCTCGTCAGAATAGAGGTATGCAAGACCTCCTCGATCGCCTCGAAGCACTCGACGCGATGGTGGCTGAGGTGGTCGCCGAGGCTCTGGCCGAGGGCACGCTGCGGATGGCCGACGAGCAGACACTCGTGCACGTGCTCTCGACTGCGGGGCGCCTCGGGCGACGGCTGGACACCGTGCTGGTAGAAACCGTCGGCGAGGTTGAGACGCGATCTTCGGCGGGCGATCGAGACGATCGGATGACCAGCCGCTTCGGCTGCCACGATGTCATCGAGCTGGTCGAGCGCGCGACGCTCTGCTCTCGAACGACGGTCGGGCGCCTACGCCGGGCGTCGAGTGCTGTGCACCGCCAAGTGTCGCTCACCACCGGCGAGCTGCTCGAGCCGGCACTGCCGGCCGTGCGCCAGGCGATGTGCGACGGCCTTGCCGGCCTGGATGGTGTGCTCGCCGTCGCCGGGCCGCTGCTGTCGGCCGGTTCGCGAATCTCCCGCGAGGCTCTGCTCACCGCCGATGCCGCCCTGGGCGCCGAGGCGCGGGGCGAGGGCCCGGATTCCGCTCCCGCACCGTGCGCCGACCTTCTTCGTCTGCAGGCACAGGCTTGGTCGATTGCGCTCGACCAGGATGGCGCCGAGCCGCGTGACCGAATGACCGCGCATAAGCGCGGCGTGACGTTCCGGGCGCCGACCGAGTGGGGCGTGCCGGTGCGCGGGATGCTGATGCCGGAGGTGGCGGCTCAATGGCAGCAGATCATCGATGCGCACGAGAACCCGCATGGCAAGGGTGTCGGTTTCGTCGACCCGTTCGCTGAGCGCAGCGACCCCGACGAGGGAGTCATCCCGATCGACACGCGCACCCGAGCGCAGAAGGCGCACGATGCCCTCGCGAGCGCTCTGTCGGTCGCGGCATCCAGTGGTCTGCTTCCGACGATCGGCGGCGCCGCACCGACCCTCGTCGTATCGGTGCGTGATGAGGATCTCAAGAGTGGCAGGGGGTACGCCCACGCGCAGGGCTGCGACATGCCGCTCGGAATGGCGGCGGCCCTGCACGTCGGGTGTGCCGGCGTCATCCAGCGCGTCACACTCGGCGACAACGGGCGCATCCTGCGGATCGGCACCGAGGAGCGCGTGTTCAACCGCCACCAGCGGCGCGCAATCGCCCTGCGAGACGGCGGCTGCATCGTCCCCGGATGCGGCATCCCTGCCGGATGGTGCGAGATCCACCACGTTCTCGAGCATGTCAAGGGTGGGCCGACCCACACCGACAACGGAGTGCTGCTCTGCTGGTTCCACCATCGATTCATCGACTTCGTCGGCTGGAAGATCCGGATGAACCGCGGAGTGCCCGAGGTGCGCGCACCCGGTTGGTGCGACGCGACACTGCGATGGCGACCTGTAACGAGCTCGAAGACGCGACTTCAGGATGCCGTCCTGCGGCGTTGACCCTTGGTTCTTGTGCCCAGGACTCAAGTCTCGCCGCGGAAGGCGCGGTGGGAGGGATGCGAAGTGGGCGAGGCGGTCACCGGTCGCGAGCAGCGATCGCGATGTGTCATGGATCCGCGGCGCGACCCCAACGTCAGAACCCGAGGCGACCCAGCTGCTTGGGGTCGCGCTGCCACTCCTTGGCGACCCGGACGTGCAGCGAGAGGTACACGCGCGACCCGATCAGCGGTTCGATGTCCGCCCGCGCCTTCGCGCCCACGTCACGCAGGCGAGATCCCTTGCGGCCGATGATGATGGCCTTCTGGCTGTCGCGCTCGACGACGATGTCGGCGAACACGTCGATGAGTTCGGAGTCCTCCCGCTTGCGGATCTCCTGCACCATGACGGCGATCGAGTGGGGCAGCTCATCCCGCACACCGTCGAGGGCCGCTTCGCGGATGATCTCGGCGATGCGGTCATCGATCGCCTCGTCCGTGACCACACCGGCAGCGTAGAGGGGAGGCCCTTCGGGCATGAGCGGAAGAAGCTCGTCGGTCAGGACGTCGAGCTGCTCGTGGGTCAGTGCCGAGAGCGGGATCACCGCGGACCAGTCCTCGCGAAGGCTGTCGACCTCCAGGAGACGCTCGGTGATCTGCTCACGGGTCGCGGCATCCGTCTTCGTCACGATCGCCACCTTCTTCGCCCGGGGATAGCCCGACAGCGACTCCGCGATCCGCCGGTCACCGGGGCCGACCTTCTCGTTTGCGGGGACGAGGAACCCGATCACGTCGACATCGCCCAGCACCTGCTCGACCAGATGGTTGAGACGTTCGCCGAGCAGCGTGCGCGGCTTGTGGAGTCCCGGCGTGTCCACGATGACGAGCTGACCCGCCGGGCGATTCAGGATCCCGCGAATGGCCCGTCGAGTGGTCTGGGGCTTGTCGCTCGTGATGGCGACCTTCTCGCCGACCAGCGCATTCGTGAGCGTCGACTTCCCGACGTTGGGGCGCCCGACGAACGTGACGAAGCCTGATCGTCCCTCCGCCGCCTGGGCGGTGTCGCCTGCAATCGTCTCGTCAGCCATTTCGCTCCTTCTTGGACTTCGACGTCTTCACCTTGGCGGTCTCACCGGGTGACGGCGTGATCGCAATGGGCTCGGTGCGCGGATGCGCGACGCGGATCTCACCGGTTCTCGGGCGACCGGAGGGGGCGTCCTCCGCCGGCACCGAGGCTTCGACGCGCTCGACGAACACGGAGGCGAGGCCCCGCCCGCGGCCCCGCGACGCACCGCCGGTCAGGAGCAGGCCGCCGAATTCGGCCGTCGCACCGGGCTGGGGGACGCGGCCCAGGACCTTGCCGAGCAGCCCGCCGATGGAGTCCACGTCCTCATCATCGAGTTCCAGACCGAAGAGGTCGCCCACCTCATCCAGCCCCAGCCTCGCGCTCACACGGTAGCGGCCGGGCTCGAGCTCGACCGCCTCCTCCGAGCGCGGGTCGTATTCGTCGGCGATCTCGCCCACGAGCTCCTCGATGAGGTCCTCGAGGGTCACGAGGCCCGCTACGCCGCCGTACTCGTCGATGACGAGACACACGTGGACGGCGTCGCGCTTCATCTGCTGCAGCAGCGATTCTGCCTTCATCGACTCGGGCACGAAGACCGCTCGGCGCGAGATGCGCGAGACCGGGGCGTCCCGCCACCCCGCCTCATCGCGGAATCCGAACTGGACCAGGTCCTTGAGGTACAGCATCCCGACCACGTCGTCGACGTCGTCGTCCACGATCGGCACGCGCGAGATCCCTTTGTCGAGGAACACCCGCATCGCCTCGCGCGTCGAGGCGCCGGCATCCACCGTCACCATGTCGGTGCGCGGGACCATCACCTCCCGCACGATCGTGTCGGTGAACTCGAACACGGAGTGGATGAGCTCGCGGTCGTCCTCTTCGATCAGGTCCTGAGAGGCGGCCTCGTCGACCATGTCGAGGAGCTGCTCTTCGGACGCGAAGGACGCGCCTCGGGCGACCCCGGGCGTCACGCGGTTGCCGAGTGCGACGAGCGCGTGCGCGAGCGGGCCGAGGAGGATCCGGACGCCGCGGACCACGGGCGCCGCGACGCTCAGGAGCTGCTTCGAATGCTGTCGCCCCCATGAACGCGGACTCGCACCCACGAGCACGAAGGAGATGCCCGTCATGATGACGGCGGCGGCGAGCATGGCCCACCAGATGCTGTCGAACAGCAGCGTGAGCGCGACGGTCACCAGGACGGCGGCGGTCGTCTCGGCGAGGATGCGCATGAAGACGACCGCGTTGGAGTGGGCGTCGGGGTCGTCGGCGATCCGGCGGAGCGCACTCGCGCTCCGGCCCGCCTGGGCGAGCTCGACGAGACCCTGCCGGGAGATGACGCCGAGCGCGGCATCGAGCGCGGCCATGAGACCGCCGAACGCGACGAGAACGACCGACGCCAGCAGAAGCAGGACAGGCGTCATGCGCGGCTGCGTCGACGTTCGGCATGCTGGAACCCCACGATGAGGTCCTTCTGCAGGCCGAACATCTCGCGCTCCTCCTCCGGCTCGGCGTGATCGAAGCCGAGAAGGTGCAGCAGGCCGTGCGTGGTGAGCAGGATGAGCTCGTCCATCGTCGAGTGCTTGGCGGTGACCGCCTGCGTCTCGGCGACCTGAGGGCACAGCACGATGTCGCCGAGCAGACCCGCGGGGGTGGGGGCCTCGTCGGTGCCGGGCCGGAGCTCATCCATGGGGAAGCTCAGCACGTCTGTGGGCCCGGGCTCGTCCATCCACTGGACGTGCAGCGCCTCCATGGCCCCCTCGTCGACCAGCACGATCGCCACGTCGGCATCGGGGCTGACGTGCAGTTCGGCGAGGTTGTGCTCGGTCAGACGCAGCAGCACCGTCTCATCGACCGGGATGCCGGACTCGTTGTTGATCTCGATCGTCATGTGCGGCCTCGCTTGGGGAGATGGTCGCGGGGACCGGCGGCGCGCGTCGACGTGCGTCGCTCCGCGCGGTTGGCGAACTCGGATGCCTCGTCCCGCTCGCGGCGGGCGGCGAGACGGCGCTCGTCGTACTCGGTGTACGCGTCGACGATGCGGCCCACCAGGGTGTGGCGGACGACGTCGGCGCTCGTGAGATAGGAGAAATGGATGTCGTCGATCTCGCTGAGGACCCGAGTGACCAGCCGAAGCCCGGACGCCCCCTGCGGAAGATCGACCTGGGTGATGTCGCCGGTGACCACCATGCGGGTGCCGAAGCCCAGGCGAGTGAGGAACATCTTCATCTGCTCGGGTGTGGTGTTCTGCGCTTCGTCGAGCACGACGAACGAATCGTTCAGCGTGCGGCCGCGCATGTACGCCAGCGGCGCGACCTCGATCGTGCCGGAGGCCATGAGCTTGGGCACGAGCTCAGGGTCCATCATCTCGTTCAGCGCGTCGTAGAGCGGCCGCAGATACGGGTCGATCTTGTCGTTGAGCGTGCCGGGAAGGAACCCCAGACGCTCGCCGGCTTCGACGGCGGGGCGGGTGAGGATGATCCGGCTGACCTCTTTGCGCTGCAGCGCCTGCACGGCCTTCGCCATCGCGAGGTAGGTCTTGCCGGTGCCGGCCGGCCCGATGCCGAACACGATCGTGTTCTCGTCGATGGCGTCGACGTAGGCCTTCTGACCCAGGGTCTTCGGACGGATCACCTTGCCACGGGACGACAGGATCGCCTCGCCGAGCACTTCGGACGGCCGCGGACCGCCCTCGGTCTGCAGAATGCGGTTGGACGACGACACGTCCGCCGGCCCCAGGTCGTGGCCGGCCTTCGTCATGGCGAGCAGCTCGTCCACCAGGATCTTCGCGGCCGCAACCGCCGAGGCACCCCCTGTCAGGGTGATCTCATTGCCGCGCACGTGCACGTCGACGTCGGGGTGCTCCCGCTCGACCACACGCAGGAGGCGGTCCTGCGGCCCGAGCAGCTGGACCATCGCGACGCCGTCCGCATAGAAGCGCTCGACCGTGGGCGTATCGTCAGGCACCGAGTGTCTTCTCCTCCAGTCCTCCGGCGAGGACATGCGCGTGGACGTGGAACACCGTCTGACCGGCGTGCGGCCCGGTGTTGAAGATGAGGCGGAAGTCGCCGTCGGCGTGCTCGCTGGCAAGCGAGTTCGCGAGGCCGACGAGCTCGGAGAGGAGCGCGGGGTCGCCCGCCGCGAGCTCGACCACGTTGCGGTAGTCCTCGGTCTTGGGGATCACCAGGAAGTGGACGGGCGCCTGCGGGTGGATGTCGCGGATGGCGAACGCGTTCTCGGTCTCGGCAATGATCTCGGACGGGATCTCCTTCGCGAGGATGCGCGAGAAGATCGACGGTTCGCTCATGTTTTCAGTCTACAAGCGAGGGTTCACCAGCGGCCGAGGATCGCGCTGACCACCGCGATCGCCGCGGGGCCCGCGGTCGAGGTGCGCAGCACCGTGTCACCCAGCCGGACGAGCAGGGCGCCCGACTGCTCGAGGAGCTCGAGCTCGTCGGCCGCGAAACCGCCCTCGGGTCCGACGACGAGCACGATGTCGCGCTCGTCTTCGCGGTCGAGATCGAGACTCGCCAGGGTCTGCGTGGCCGTGGGCTCGAGGATCAGGAGACGGGATGCCGCAGCTCTGGCGGCCAGGCCCGCCGTGGTCGTGAGGGCCGACACCTCGGGCAGCCACGCGCGGTGCGCCTGCTTCGCCGCTTCACGCGCGATCGTCGCCCACCGGGCGCGACCCTTCTCGGCTTTGGCGTCCCAGCGCGAGACGCTGCGCGACGGCTGCCAAGGCACGATCTCGTCGATTCCGAGCTCGGTCGCCGACTGCACGGCGAGCTCGTCGCGGTCGCCCTTGGCGAGCGCCTGGACGAGCGCGATGCGCGGCGAAGGCCGCGGCACATCGGCTCGCGCAGTCACGCGGACGACGACCTGCTTCGGCGACACCGCTTCGCACTGCCCGGTGAGCCAGACTCCGCGCCCGTCGCCGACGGTGACCTCCTCGCCGACGCGCACGCGTCGGACGACCGCAGCATGGTGGGCCTCGGCACCGCCCAGCACGACCTCGTCGCCGACTGCGGCCTCAGCGATCGTGGAGCGGAGCGCCGCTTCTGCCGCCTCCCCGGACCCAGGGGGCTCGCGACTGATCGCCGCCGCGTCCGGCTGCTCGACGAGGAAGTGCAGCGGCATCCGTCACGCGTTCCGGAAGCGATCGCGGAGCTTGGCGAACAGGCCCTGGTGGAACTCGGCGAGACGCGGTGCCGGCGGCTTGGTGCGCCGCGCGAAGTCCTCGATGAGGGCGCGCTCCTTGTGGTCGAGCCTCGTCGGAGTCACGACGTGCACGCCGACACGGAGGTCGCCGCGCTGAGTGCCCCGCAGCGGGGTGATGCCACGGCCCTTGATGGTCAGGATGTCGCCCGCCTGCACGCCGGGGCGGATCTCGAGCTCAACGGGGCCGTCGAGCCCCTCGATCTTCGCCGTGGTCCCCAGGATCGCGTCGGGCATCGAGACCTCGAGCGTCGCGAGGATGTCGTCGCCGTCGCGGCTGAACACCTCGTGTGCCTGGACATTGACCTCGATGTAGAGATCGCCGTTCGGGCCGCCCGCGGGGCCCACCTCGCCCGAGCCGGGGAGCTGCAGACGGAGGCCCGTCTCGACGCCCGCCGGGATGTCGATCGATACAGTACGGCGGGCGCGGACACGACCCTGACCCTGGCACGTCGCGCACGGGTAGGGGATGGTCGTGCCGTAGCCCTGGCAGACGTTGCACGGCTGGCTCGTCACGACGTTGCCGAGAAGACTCCGCACCTGGCGCTGGATGTTGCCCGACCCGTGGCAGATCTCGCAGGTCACCGGGGCAGTGCCGGGCTGGCAGCACGACCCCTTGCAGGTCTCACAGAGGACCGCGGTGTCGACGTCCAGTTCGCGGTGCGCGCCGAAGATGACGTCGCCGAGTTCGAGCGTGACCCGCACAAGCGCGTCCTGGCCCCGCTCGCGGCGGGACCGGGGGCGTCCGGGCCTGCCGCCCGCCCCCGCGCCGAAGAACGTCTCGAAGATGTCGCCGAAGCCGCTGAAGTTCTGGCCGCCGCCGCCGAACGGCGAGTCATTCCCGCCCATGTCGTAGCGCGCCCGCTGCTCGGGGTCGCTCAGGACGTCATAGGCGTGCGTCACGAGCTTGAAGCGCTCGGACGCATCCGCACCGGGGTTGACGTCCGGGTGGAGCTCCCGCGCCAGCTTGCGGTACGCCTTCTTGATCTCATCGAGAGTCGCCTCTCGCGAAACCCCGAGGACCTCGTAGTGGTCAGCCACAATCGCCTTCCCGCCGCGCGCGCGCGGATCGTGTCGTACGCCTCAGCGGGCGTTCTCGTCGTCGTCGAGCATCCGGCTGAGGTAGCGGGCCACTGCCCGCACCGCTGCGAGATTGCTCGGGTAGTCCATCCGCGTGGGGCCGAGGAGTCCCACGCGCGCCTGGGCGCCGGTCGCGTCGTAGTCGCTGGCGACAACCGATGCCTCGCCGAGGCCGAAGGGCTCGTTCTCGCGTCCGATGCTCGTCGCCAGGCCATGCTCGTCGGCGACCATCTCACTCATGAGCCTCAGGAGCGTCACCTGCTCTTCGATGGCCTCGAGGAGGGGGTAGATGCTCCCCCTGAAGTCCGACTCCCGTCGTGCGAGGTTCGCCGCGCCTGCCATCACCAGGCGGTCCTGACGGAACTCCTCGAGCTCCTCCGCGACGATGCGGACGATCGCGACCGCGGTGGCGGCGGCGCCCGGCTCGTCCGTGGCCGCCGCGAGGAACTCGTCGACCCGCTGCGCGCCCTCACGCACGGAGCGTCCCACGATGAGGTCGGCGACGACGGTGCGCGCGCGCGTCATCGCGGCTTCGTCGAGTTCGAGGCGCGAGGCGACGAGGCGCTGCGAGACCCGGCCCGTGTCAGTGACGAGGATCACGATCAGACGGCCTCCCTCGAGGGAGACCAGTTCGACGTGCGACACGCTCGCTCGTGCGAACGACGGGTACTGGACGATCGCGACCTGCCCGGTCAGCTGCGTCAGCCCCCGCACGGTGCGCACGAGCAGATCGTCCAGATCTGCCGGCCCGTCGAGGAACGACGAGATCGCGTGACGCTGAGCCGGAGTCAGGGGCCGGATCGCCGCGAGGTGGTCGACGAAGACGCGGTAGCCCTTGTCGGTGGGGATGCGGCCGGACGACGTGTGCGGGGCGGCGATCAGCTCCTCGTCCTCGAGGAGGGCCATGTCATTGCGGATGGTCGCGGCGGACACCCCGAAGGAATGGCGCTCGACGATCGACTTGCTGCCGACGGGCTCGTGGGTGTCGACGTAGTCCTGCACGATGGCCCGGAGAACTTCGAGTCCTCGATCGGTGACCATCTGCCCTCCTCACGCCGTCATCGCTCCACTGGCACTCGCCCGAGCCGAGTGCCAATTCTAGCGGATGGGCGCGCCGCGATCCCGGACGCGCCCGCAGGGCGGTTCAGTCCGTGAGCGCACGCACGACCGCGTCGGCGAGCAGTCGTCCCCGCCTCGTCAGGACGATGCGCCCGCGGACGGCTGCGGTGCCGTCGATGAGACCGTCCGCGATGAGGGCGGCGACACCCTGTCGCGCCTCCCCCGGCACCTCGTCGATCGGCAGCCCCTCGCGGATGCGCGAGCGCAGCAGCACGTTCTCGAGGGTGCGTGCTGCGGCATCCGGTCGCTCTCTTCCGGCTGCCGGAGATTCACCGCCCGCCAGCCGCTGGGCATAGGCCGCAGGGTGCTTGACGTTCCAGAACCGCACGCCGGCCACGTGGCTGTGCGCCCCGGGTCCGAAGCCCCACCAGTCATAGCCGAGCCAGTAGGCGAGGTTGTGACGTGAGCGGTGCTGATCGCCGCGCGCCCAATTGGAGATCTCGTACCACTCGTAGCCGTCTGCCGCGAGCAGATCGTCGGCGAGCTCGTACATGTCGGCCTGCAGGTCGTCGTCCGGCGAGGCCACTTCGCCGCGTCGGATCTGGCGCGCGAGCTTCGTGCCGTCCTCGATGATCAAGGCGTATGCCGAGACATGGTCGGGTGCGAGCGCGACCGCGGTCTCGACCGACTGCCGCCAATCGTCGAGAGACTCGCCCGGAGCGCCGTAGATGAGGTCGAGGCTCACGCCCAGGCCGGCGCGTCGCGCCGATGCCACGGCGGAGGCGACGTTCACCGGGTCGTGCGTGCGGTCGAGTGCCGCGAGGACGTGGGGAACCGCCGACTGCATGCCGAGCGAGAGCCGGGTGACGCCGGACGCGGCGAGCTCGGCGGCGACAGCATCCGTCACGGTGTCTGGATTGGCCTCGACCGTGATCTCGGCACCGTCGGCGATGCCGAAGGCGGTCCGGACGCCGTCGAGCATGCGTCCGAGATCGCCGGGAGGAAGCAGGGTGGGCGTCCCCCCGCCGAAGAAGACGGTGCTCGCCGGCCGCACGCCGCCGGCCTGCGCGAGGACTCCGGCCGCGAGACCTACCTCGTGCAGCAGCGTGTCGGCGTACTCGTCCTGGCGGGAACCCCGCAGCTCGCTGGAGGTGTACGTGTTGAAGTCGCAATAGCCGCAGCGCACCCGGCAGAAGGGCACGTGCAGGTACACGCCGAACGGCGTGGCGGGATCGATCGGGGCATCCGCCGGAAGTGCCCCATCCGCCGGCGCAGGATCGCCGAGCGGAAGCGCGGAGCCCATCAGGCGGGGGTCGTGTACAGGGGCGAGATCGCCCGCAGGTAGCGCGTGAACAGCTCGCGGCGGCGGCGGCGCGTGAGGGCCGGCAGCATCCGGTACAGCAGCGCGACGGGCCGATCGAAGGCGCGCACGGTGAACCACACCTCGTCGCTGTCGTTCCAGTCGAGCATGAACGACTCCTCGCCGCTCACCTTCGAGCCGTCCACGGTGCCGAGCGCGAAGCCCACCCGCCGCGGCTCTTCGATCGCGAAGATCACGCGCAGCTCGCCGTCGGCGCTCAGGCCGCGCACACGCCCCTCGACGGTGATCGTCGTGCCTGCCGCAACGTACGGCGTGCCGTCCGAGTCGAACCGCTGCTCGGTCTCGGAACGGCTGGGCGCGACGGGATTGCCCTCGGCATCGAAGCTCACCCCGAGATACATCGGACCCGATGCCGGTCGCACATCCTTGATGGTGAGATCCGCGCCGCGCAGCGCCGCCCAGGACAGCAGCGCCTCGCTCGCGGACGCGAAGCGCCCCTCGCCGCTCCCGATGCGCCACGACTCCTCGGCCGGGATGCTGCGCTCCGGCGGATACTGCATCAGATCACGCGCCTGCGTCGCCCCGACGGCGGCGTAGTCGACCGTCTCGTCCTTGAACGTCCCGCGGCGCATGGATTCCAGCCTACTTCTGCTTGCCCTCGACATCCCCAGACAGGGCGGCGATGAACGCCTCCTGGGGAACCTCGACACGGCCCACCATCTTCATGCGCTTCTTGCCCTCCTTCTGCTTCTCGAGGAGCTTGCGCTTGCGGCTGATGTCACCGCCGTAGCACTTCGCGAGGACGTCCTTGCGCATCGCGCGGATCGATTCGCGCGCGATGATCCGGGCGCCGATCGCGGCCTGGATGGGAACCTCGAACTGCTGACGAGGGATGAGCTTGCGCAGGCGCTCAGTCATCATCGTGCCGTACGCGTACGCCTTGTCGCGGTGGACGATCGACGAGAACGCGTCGACTTTGTCGCCCTGGAGCAGGATGTCGACCTTGACGAGATCCGCCTCCTGCTGGCCGCTCGGCTCGTAGTCGAGGCTGGCGTACCCCTGCGTCCGGGACTTCAGCTGGTCGAAGAAGTCGAAGACGATCTCGCCGAGGGGCATGTTGTAGCGGAGCTCGACGCGCTCCTCGCTGAAGTACTCCATGCCGAGCAGCGTTCCGCGCCGGGTCTGGCACAGCTCCATGACCGTGCCGGTGTAGTCCTTCGGCGTGAGGATCGCCGCCTTCACCATGGGCTCGGACACCGAGGCGACCTTGCCATCGGGGTACTCGCTCGGGTTCGTGACCGTGATCTGCTTGCCCGTGTCGGTCATGACCTCGTAGATCACGCTCGGCGCCGTCGTGATGAGGTCGAGGTCGAACTCGCGCGAGAGCCGCTCGGTGATGATCTCGAGGTGGAGGAGACCGAGGAAGCCGCAGCGGAACCCGAAGCCCAGCGCGACGGAGGTCTCGGGCTCGTACTGCAGCGCGGCATCCGACAGCTTGAGCTTGTCGAGGGCCTCGCGGAGGTCCGGATAGTCGCTGCCGTCGATGGGGTAGATGCCCGAGAAGACCATCGGCTTCGGGTCGGTGTAGCCCGGCAGCGCCTGGGTCGCGGGCTTGCGCAGCGTGGTGACCGTGTCGCCGACCTTGGACTGCCGCACATCCTTGACGCCCGTGATCAGGTAGCCGACCTCGCCGACGCCGAGGCCCTTCGACGGGACGGGCTCGGGACTGGAGACGCCGATCTCGAGCAGCTCGTGCGTCGCCTTGGTCGACATCATCTGGATGCGCTCGCGCGGTTCGAGATGGCCGTCGATCATGCGGACATAAGTCACGACACCGCGGTAGGCGTCGTAGACCGAGTCGAAGATCATGGCCCGGGCCGGGGCATGCGCATCACCCTGGGGTGCCGGGATGTCGCGCACGATGCGATCGAGGAGCTCCTCGACGCCCTGCCCGGTCTTGCCGCTCACGCGCAGCACGTCGTTCGGGTCGCCGCCGATGAGGTTCGCCAGCTCGAGGGCGAACTTGTCGGGGTCGGCCGCCGGAAGGTCGATCTTGTTGAGCACCGGGATGATGTGCAGGTCGTTCTCGAGGGCGAGGTAGAGGTTCGCCAGCGTCTGCGCCTCGATGCCCTGTGCGGCGTCGACGAGGAGGATCGCGCCTTCGCACGCGGCGAGCGAGCGGCTCACCTCGTAGGTGAAGTCCACGTGGCCGGGGGTGTCGATCATGTTGAGCGCGTAGGTCTGGCCTTCGCCCGCCCACGGCATCCGGACCGCCTGCGATTTGATCGTGATGCCGCGCTCGCGCTCGATGTCCATCCGGTCGAGGTACTGGGCGCGCATGTCGCGGTCGGACACGACGCCGGTGATCTGCAGCATGCGGTCGGCCAGCGTCGACTTGCCGTGGTCGATGTGGGCGATGATGCAGAAGTTGCGGATCGCCTCAGGAGCGGTGACGGACGGCTCGAGGGGCTTCAGGGCGCGGGGGGACATATCCGGCCCAGTCTACCGGCGGGTCACAGCCGAACCTGTGCCCCGAGGGTGCCAGGAACCGGGAGTCGCCTGAGTCCCGCGAGCAGCTCGTCCTCCCGCGCGGCGCAGCACACGCGGATCCAGCCCTCCCCCGTGCGTCCGAAGGCCGAGCCGGGCGCGACGGCGACCCGTTCGGAGTGGAGGAAGCGCTCGGCCCAGCCGGCGACGTCTCCCCCGGTGGCATGCGACATGTCGATCCACAGGTAGAAGGCGCCCGTCGGCGTGAGGTAGCGGAGTCCTCGCTCGTCTAGCAGCGCGGTCGCGGCATCGAGATTGCGGCGGTAATGCGCGGCCGCTGTCCGGACGTGATCCTGCGGACCCGAGATGGCCTCGACGGCGGCGTGCTGCGCCGGCATATCCACGCACGAGATCGCCGATTCCTGCACCCGCAGCATCGTTGCGGTGAATCCCTTCGGCGTCACGAGCCATCCCACCCGGGCGCCGGTCATGGCGTAGGTCTTGGAGGTCGAGAACACCGAGAAGACGCGGTCGTCCTGATCGAGCGACGCCGGACTGACGTGAGGGATGCCGTAGGTGAATGCCTCGTAGCACTCGTCGCTGAGCACCCAGAGGTCATGCCGCGCTGCGAACTCGAGAAGCTCGGTGATGGTCTCTCGCGAGAACGTCGAGCCCAGCGGATTGGACGGGGAGTTCAGGATCAGCAGCCGCGTGCGATCGGTCACCAGCGCCTCGAGCTGCGCGAGGTCGGGCTCGAATCCCCTCGCGGGACTCAGCACATACGGCACGGGCACGGCGGAGAGCATGTGCGCGTTCATCGTGAACGTCGTATAGCCCGGGTCGGGCACGAGCACTTCGTCGCCCGGAGCGAGCGTGAGCGACATCGCCTGGTGCAGCGCCTGAGTGGCGCCGACCGTCACCCACACCTGCTCGCGGTCGACCCGGATGTCATTGACGGCGGCGAGCTTGTCGACGATCGCCTCCCGGAGGGACGGGATGCCGCCATTCGGCGAGTAGCGGAGCAGACCATCGCGCCACGCCTGAGCGCCCGCATCGCGGATGGCCGGGGCGGCGGCTTCGCCCGGCTCCCCCACCGCAAGGATGATCACGTCCTCGAGGCGCAGCGCCTGCTCCAGGATGTGCCGGACACCCGAGGCGGGCATGCCGAGGATGTGATCCGCGAGCCGAGGCATGCCGACAGCCTAAGGCGGCGCCCTGCGGCTTCCGTGCGGCTTCGGCGCCGTTGCGTCCCGGGCCTCGTACGCTGGCACCATGACCGTCCAGGTGGTGCTCGTGCACGGCATCCGCACCTCTGCCACCATGTGGCGAGCGCAGGTTGAGCACCTGACCCAGCGCGGCATTCCGGTACACGCCCTCGACCTGCCGGGACACGGCAGTCGCATGGCGGAGGAGTTCACACTGGACTCGGCGCTCGCCACGATCGATGACGCGGTTCGGGATGCTGCGACCCGTGGTCCCGTTCTGCTCGTGGGTCATTCGATGGGCGGGCTCCTGTGCGTCGAGTACACCGGACGGGAGGACCGGCCGCCCGTCGCGGGACTCATCGCCGCATCGTGCACAGCGATTCCGCGCGGCGTGGGGCTCACGGCGTACCGGGCAATGGCGCGCGGGTTCGACGCCCTGCCCGACCGCGGAATGTGGCTGACGAACCGTCTGCTCGACCGCATCCTGCCGGATGAGACACGAGCCGACTTCGGCGCGGGCGGCTACGCCCTGGACACGCAGGACATCGCCCTGCGGAGCCTGTCGGTGCTCGATCTGCTCGCGGCGCTGCATCGCATCGACGTTCCGCTCTGGTTCATCAACGGCCAGTACGACCAGCTGCGCATCAACGAGCGTCTCTTCATGCGGGTCGCACAGCACGCCGAACTGATCGTCGTCCCCCGCACGACCCACCACGTCACGGTCATGCGACCGCGTGTCTTCAACGCGATGCTCGATCTGGCGAGCGCGACCCTCGAGCGCTCAGACGACTGACGGAGCAGGAGTCCGCTTGCGGATCGCGAGCGTCATGAGCCCGCCCACGATCGAGAGCGCGCCGCCCACGACGAACATCAGCGAGAACCCTCCGACCACGGCCACGAGGCCGGCACCGATCAGCGGCCCGAGCAGCTGCCCGAGGCTGGCCGAGACGTTGACGAAGCCGAGATCGCGCGCGTGGTCCTCTGGATATGGCAGCAGGTCGGTGCCTAGGGCGAGTCCGACCGACATGTAGGCGCCGTAGCCCAGACCGAGGAGGGCGGCCCCGATCATCGTGGACTCGTACGACGGGAAGAGCGCGATGAACACCGCGGCGACCCCCTGGACCACGGCTGACCACACGACGATCCCCACCCGACGGCCGGTGCGGTCCGAGACGGCTCCGGAGACCACCGAGGATGCCACGACGAACACGGTGTAGATGAGGATCAGGAGCAGCAGGTCGTCCTCGGCCGTGCTCGGGTCGCGGTGCAGGCCGTACAGCAGGAAGAACAGCAGCAGCCCCGTTCCCAGTGCGTTGCCGATGTTGACGATGAGGCGTCCGCCCAGCATCCAGGCGAAGTCCCGGTCGCGCAGGGCCGCCAGACGGGCCGACAGGGCGCGCTGCTCGCGCGCCACGGCCGACTGAGCCGGTGCGGGCGGGTCCGGAAGGAGGAGGGCTGCTCCCACTCCGACCACGGCCAGGAATCCGGCGAGCACGAGATAGCCCGTCACCGTGCCGAGTTCCAGCAGCACGATCACGCCGACGCCGACGATGATGCCGAGGGCCTGCGAGGAAGAGACGGCTGCCGAGGCGGCCCCCCGCTGTGTGCTGAGCTGGTCGGCGATGAGCGCGGTGAACGCGGCGGAGGCCACCGCGGTGCCCACCGATACGCCGATCCAGGCCAGGCCGACGCCCCACGGACCCTCCGCGAACGCGATCGCGACGAGCGACGCGGTTGCCAGCGCCACGCCGGTGATCGCCCAGGGGCGGCGGCGTCCGAAAGCGCCGCGCGTGCGGTCGGACAGTCCACCGGCGAGGGGGCCTGCGATGACGCCGGCCACCCCGCCGGCCGCGAGCACGAGGCCCGACGACACCACGCCCGACACCCAGCCGTCGGCGTCGTCGGGGGTGTTGAGCTGGAGCGGGATGAGAAGCTGCAGCGGCGTGAGCTGGACGGTCCACAGCGCGAGCCACGCCAGCGTGAACAGGACGAACCAGGACGCGCCCACACGACCGGATGTGCGATTCATCGACGAGCCTCCGAGATGAGCGAGCGGTACCACGTGAAGGATTCCTTGGGGGTGCGCGCCGCCGAGTCGAAGTCGACGTGCACGAGCCCGAACCTCTGGGTGTAGCCGTCGGCCCACTCGAAGTTGTCGAGGAGCGACCACACGGTGTACTCCCGCACATCGACGCCCGCGCGGATCGCAGCACCGACGGCGTCGATGTGCGTCGAGAGGTACGAGATGCGCTCCACGTCGTCGATCGGCCCGTCGGGATGGTCGGACTCAGGGAACGATGCTCCGTTCTCGCCGATCACGACAGGAGGGAGCCGATCGCCGTAGCGATCCCGGAAGTCGACGAGCAGCTCGGTCAGCGCGGCAGGGACGATCGGCCACCCGGGACCGAATCCGGTGAACGGGGCGCCGGGAGTGGGCACGATCTCGAACGGGACCGGGCTCTCGGCAGCCGCCGCGCCGATCGTCGTCGGGTTGTAGAAGTTCATCCCGTAGAAGTCGGTCGGAGCGGAGATCAGCGCAAGGTCGCCGTCCTGGACGGGCATCGGCGGAATGCCGAAGGCTTCGAGGTCGGGGTAGATCCCCTGAAGGACGGGGTCGGCGAAGATGCGATTGTGCAGCAGGTCGTACACAGCGGCGGCCCCGGCATCCTCCGCAGAATCCGAGGCGGGCACGACGAGCGTGTGGTTGTTGACGATCCCGACCTCCTCGGCGCCGTGTGCGCGGACGGCCTGCACGGCGAGGCCGTGGGCGAGCAGCTGGTGGTGCACGGTGGGCAGCGAGCCGAACAGCAGCTGGCGGCCGGGGGCGAGAGCCCCCACCGCATAGCCCTGGAGCGACGTCGAGACCGGTTCGTTGATTGTGTACCAGTGATGGATGCGGTCACCCAGCGCCTCGGCGACGATGGCCGCATACTCGCCGAAGCGGAACGCCGTGTCTCGGTCGAGCCAGCCACCCCGCGCCTCCACGGCGCTCGGGAGATCCCAGTGGTACAGCGTCGCGAACGGTGTGACTCCTGCCTCCAGGAGATCATCCGCGAGTCGCCGGTAGTAGTCGAGTCCGGCCTGCAGGGGCGCAGCCCCCGCGACGGGCTGGACGCGCACCCACGAGATGGAGAATCGATACCGATCGACGCCGAGCTCCCTGATCAGTGCGACGTCCTCCGACGAGCGACGATAGCTGTCGGCGCCGGGGTCGGCCGTCGAGCCGTCCCTCACGGATCCGACAGTGTCGACGAAGTCGTCCCAGATGGAGCGGCCACGGCCATCGGCCGTACGCGAGCCTTCGACCTGGAAGGCTGCCGTCGCCGCCGACCACCGGAAGCCGGGCGGGAACGCCGAGAGGTCGGGCGAGGGATGTTCGGGCACGCAGACTCCTTCGTCGTACACACGTGTGGCGCGCTTCGGGTGAGCACACGCACGCTCGATCATGCATCATCGATGGGGCTTCTTCGCTCGCCCGTCCGCTGTCTGGGGACAGGCACCTGACCTGGTAGACTCTTTGATTGGCTTGCGTGTGGGTTCTGCCCTCACGACCGCCGACGCGAAGGCCCTCTCCCGACGCCCGGCACTCAACCGATTCACTCCGAACGAAAGACGTCGACACGTGGCGAACATCAAGTCGCAGATCAAGCGCAACAAGACCAACGAGAAGGCGCACGAGCGCAACAAGGCCGTCAAGAGCGAGCTGAAGACCGCCGTGCGTCGTACGCGCGAGGCCATCACCGCCGGCGACAAGGCCGCCGCTGAGAAGGCTCTCGGCACGGCGACCAAGAAGCTCGACAAGGCCGTGAGCAAGGGCATCATCCACCAGAACCAGGCGGCGAACCGCAAGTCGGCCATCGCCCAGCAGGTCGCCGCACTCTGAGCAGCGCTCCTCGCTGAACTCGGCGAAGCGTCCGAAGGCCCGTCCCCGCAAGGGGACGGGCCTTCGTCGTTGAGGTGACTTCTCGCGAAGCGGCGCGGCGCCGACGGCGTCTGCGCGACGCCGGGTCAGGGCGCGAAGGGCGCCCTGGTTGCGATGACGGTGACGAGGCGCTCGAGGGCGAAGACGGGATCACGGGATGCGCCCTTGACCTCGGCATCCGCCCGCGCGGCGGCCTGGATGGCCATCCCGAGGGTGGATTCCGACCATCCTGTGAGGTCGCGCCGGGCACGATCGACCTGCCAGTCCTTCAACCCGAGGCGCGCGGCGAGCGCCCCGGAGGATTCGCGGTTGCCGGCCACCCGGGCCATGGTGCGCAGCTTCGAGGCGATGGCGGCGACGAGCGGCACCGGGTCGGCGCCGGAAGCGAGAGCATGGCGCAGCGAGATCAGCGCCTCACCGTAACGCCCTGCGATCGCGGTGTCGGCGACCGTGAAGGCCGACGTCTCGACTCGGCCGCCGTAGTAGCGCTCGACGATCTGCTCGGTGATGTCGGCGGGCACGTCCGCGATCAGCTGCTGGCATGCCGCCGCCAGCTCGGTGAGGTCGTCGGCGAATGCGGAGACGAGCGCACGGAGCGCGACGGGAGCGATGCGCTTCTTCGCGGTCTGGAACTCGCCCGCTGCGAAGTCGAAGCGATCACCGTCGCGCTTGATCGCGGCGCAGGGAATCTCGACTCCTCGGCCTTCGCCCGACCGGATCGCATCGAGGAGCTTCTTGCCGCGCACCGTCGCGCCGGTGTGCCGGAGGATGACGGTGGCCCCCTCCTGCGGGGCTGCCAGATACGAGAGCGCCTCGGCGAGAAACGCGTCCGAGCACTTCTCCACCCCCGAGACGCGCACGAGTCGCGGCTCGCCGAAGAGCGAGGGCGAGGTGACGGCCAGCAGGGTGCCCTGCGTGTAGTCGTCCGCCCGGACATCGGAGACCTCGAGGCTCGGGTCCTCGGCGCGGAGGTATTCGCGAAGGGAGGAGCTCGCCCGTTCGGCGCAGACCTCTTCAGGACCCGAGATGAGCACGATGGGCGCCGGCTGGGGATCTCGCCAGGAGAGCTGCGGGATGGCGGTCCGCGGCTTCGCAGGAGCGGAGCGTCGCGGAGTCGGTGCCATGACTCAAGCCTAGCCAGAGGGCCCGACGTCGGAGGTCCGCTCGCGCCACACCTCCACCCCGTCGGGGCTCGACCAGACCGCGAGGATCCCCTGAGTGTCTGTGCGTGCGATGACCGCCCCGACCTCCTCCAGGACGTCGAGGGTGTCCTGGCGGGGATGGCCGTAGTCGTTGCCCCAGCCGACGGTGATGAGCGCGAGCGACGGAGCAGCCAGACGGTAGAGGCGCGGCTCCTGGTCGGCGCTGCCGTGATGGGCGACCTTCACCACGTCGTATGGCGGATCGAGGAGACCGGCCGCCTCGATCGCGCGCTGGGGCGACGCCGAGAGGTCTGCGAGGAACAGGGATGTCGGCACTCCCCCGCCGCGGATGTCGACGATGACACCGGCGTCATTGCCAGGCGGGTACCCGCGGTTGTCGGCGCGCGGCCAGAGCACCCGGTACGCCGCATCCCCGAGAGCGCCCCGCTGCCCGGTACGCGCGTCGACGAGCTCCGCGCCGCCCGTCGCCAGCTGCGCGAGGACGCGCTCGTGCGCCGCCGATCCGGGAGGGCCGTGGAGCACGCGGTCGATCTTGCCCAGCACGGCGCCGACGCCCGCCGCGTGGTCCGCATCGAAGTGGGTCAGGATGAGGAGGTCGAGGTGGGCGATGCCGGCCCGAGTGAGGCACGCCGTGAGTGCATCCGGGTCGGGACCCGTGTCGATGAGCGCGACATGGCCTGCCGAGCGGACGAGGAGAGCGTCGCCCTGCCCGACGTCGCACGCGAGGATCGCCCACTCCGGCGGCAGCGTGAGCGGACCGGCCAGGCCCGTGAGTGCGATGCCGCCCGCCGAGGCGCCGACGACCAGGGCGGCAAAAGCCCCGGCGATCCGACGCACGCGCAGGGCGTCCGGCGCCCGCGCAGCCACCAGCACCCCGGCCGCGAGGCCGAACAGCGCCAGCAGGGCGACCCCCCACCATCCTTCGAGCCACGGCAACTGCCCGCCCGGGAGCCCGGCGAACGTGGCGGCGGTGCCGGCGATCCAGGCGGCCGGGAGCCAGGCGAGCGCGGCGAGCCCCGACTGCAGCAGCGGGAAGGGCAGCGCGAGGCAGGAGGCGAGCCCCACCACGGTGGCAATGGGTGCGGCCGGAGCGGCGAGCAGGTTCGCGATCACGCCGTAGACCGGCACCGCCGGGGCGATGAGGACGAGCAGCGGTCCGCAGGCGAGCTGGGCCGCGAGCGGCACAGCCAGTCCGAGCGCCAGTGCGCGCGGCATCCACCGTTCGAGGCCCGCCGCCAGCGGCCGGGCGGCCAGCAGCAGCGATGCCGTCGCGACGGTCGACAGCGCGAACCCGAGTGAGGTGGCAAGCCACGGATCGAAGGCGAGCAGCAGCGTCACCGCGAGACAGAGCACGGCGACGCCGATCGCGGGTCGCCCGAGCGCGACGGCGAGCATCGCCACCCCCGCCATCGCCGCAGCGCGCGACACGCTCGGCTCGGGCGTGACGAGGACCACGAACCCGGTCAGCGCCGCCACCCCCGCCGCGACGCGCGTCCCTCGCCGCGCGCCGAGCAGTGCGGCGCCTGCGAACGCGAGGCCCACGACGAGGGCGCAGTTGGCACCCGAGACGGCCGTCAGATGCGACAGCGAGGATGCCTTCATCGCGGCGTCGAGCTCTCCGTCGACACCGCTCGTGTCGCCCACTGCGAGCCCGGGCACGAGGCCTCCGCCGGGGTCGGGCAATCCGAGCGTGGCCGCCACGAGACCGCGGCGCAGGGCGCCCGCCCACGCGGCGGGGCCGGACGGGGGGTCGAGCACGCGCACCCCTCCGGACCCGGTCAGGAGGACGACCGACCGCGCTCCCGCATCCGTCCCGCGCGCGGTCCCGGTCACCGTCACGAGCGAGCCGACGTCGAGGAGGTCGAGCCGGTCCACGTCGTCGGGCATGACACGCACGGAGAGCGGCAGCTCCACCCCTCGGCGCCGCGCCCCCGTTGCGATCTCGGACGCGACGGCGTCGAACGCGAGCTGTCCCGTGGCGGCACGGCGCTCGACCTTGCCCACGACCCGCGCCGTCACCTCCAGCGCCCGTCCGTGGTCGACCGCGAGCGTCGACAGGGCCGTCCGCGCGGGCTGTGCGAGGGCGACGTGGGAGCAGACCACAGCGGCCGCCGCTCCCCCCAGGACGACGAGCACGACCCAGGGTCGTGGGCGGCGGATGAGCGTCACGATCGCTGCGAGGGTCAGTGTCCACGCCGCCAGCGCCAGCGGGGCCGAGAGCGAAGGCATCACGGTGGCAAGTGCCGCCACAGCCCAGGCGACTGCGGCGACCGGCACGAGCCGGAATCGATGCGCTCGCCGCAGTCGCACCTCAGACCGTCACCTGGTCGCGCAGCGACTCGAGCATCTTGTCGCCGATCCCCGGTACGGCGAGGAGATCCTCGACACTCGTGAAGCCGCCGTTGTCGTCGCGCCAGGCGATGATGCGCTCCGCCATCGCCGGGCCGATGCGCGGCAGCGTGTCGAGAGCCGCGGCGTCCGCCGTGTTCAGGTTCACCCGCCCATCACCGGCGGCCCCGCCTGTGCTCGCCGGCGGTGCGGCACCCACCAGAGGCACGGCGAGCTGCTCGCCGTCGCTCAGGGGTCGGGCGAGGTTGACGCCGCCGCGCTCGGCGTCAGCGGCGAACCCGCCTGCGGCGGCGATCGCGTCGACGACCCGGGCGCCGCCGTGGAGGACGTACAGCCCGGGGGCAGCGACGCCTCCCGACACATGGACATACACGGATGCCGGGGTCGCGGCATCCGTCCCCTCGCGGTGAGCCGTCGGCACGGCCTCGACCGGAGTCACCGAGCTGCGCACGATGCCGATGCCGACCGTCACGGCGAGCGCTGCGAGCATGATGACGATCGCGGCACCGAGTCCGAGCCGCCGCCGACCGCCCGCCGAGCCATGCGCGGGATCGTCGGCCGATGTCACAGGGACGAAACTACGGATACCCGCTCAGGCGGAGCGCGGCGGGGCCCCATCCGTGGAGGAGCGTACTTCCGCCGCCCAGTGGGGAGGAGAGTCAGCGCGTGCTGAAGCTGACGACCTTCGGAGGACGCACGATCGCCCGCACGATCTCGCGCTCGCCGAGCGACCGCTGCACCCGCTCGTCGCCCCGCGCCAACGCCTCGAGCTGAGCCGCGTCGATCCGGGCCGAGACATCGAGGGTCGCGCGCACCTTGCCGTCGATCTGCACGACGGCCTTCACGGTGTCCTCGACGAGGAGCATCGGGTCGGCCTGACGCCAGGGCACAAGCCCGACGAAGGGCTCGTAGCCGAGCACTTCCCACATCTCCTCGGCCGTGTGCGGGGCGAACAGGTCGAGCACCATGGCGATCGCCTCTGCGGCCTCGCGCACAGCGGGGTCGCCCGCTCCGACCGGGGAGTCGATCGTCTTGCGGGTCGCGTTGACGAGCTCCATCAGTCGCGCGACGACCACGTTGAATTTGGTCTGCTCGACGAGTCCCGGCGCATCGGCGAGGAGCTTGTGCGTCACGCGGCGAAGCGCGGTATCGCCCGTTGCCCAGATGACCTCGGGGCCGCTGGTGACGTCGTGCGCGATCCGCAGCGCCCGGGCGAGGAACTTGGTGGCGCCCGTGGTCGACACGTCGTCCCAGTCCTTGTCGTCCTCCACCGGGCCGGCGAAGGCGAGCGCCACCCGGAGCGCGTCCGCGCCGTGGGCGTCCAGCTCCTCCTGGAAGAGGACGAGGTTGCCCTTGCTCTTCGACATCTTGGTGCCGCCGAGGATCACCATGCCCTGGTTGATCAGGCTCGAGAACGGCTCGGTGAACTCCAGGTGCCCCATGTCGAAGAGAGCCTTCGTGATGAAACGGGCGTACAGCAGATGGAGGATGGCGTGCTCGACGCCGCCGATGTAGAAGTCGACGGGGCCCCACTTGTCGGCCTCACGCGAGGAGAACGCCTTGGTCGCGTCGCCGGGCGACAGGTACCGGAGGAAGTACCAGGAGCTGTCGACGAAGGTGTCCATCGTGTCGGGGTCGCGGCGTGCCGGCGCACCCGTTTCGGGGTCGCTCGTCGTGACCCACTGCTCCGCCCCGCCGAGCGGCGAGGTGCCCTTGGGAACGAGGTCGAGCCCCTGCACCGACGGCAGCGTGACAGGAAGCTGATCGTCGGGGACGGGGACGATCCGCCCGTCCTCCGTGTGGATCATGGGGATGGGCGTGCCCCAGTAGCGCTGGCGCGAGATGAGCCAGTCGCGCAGCCGGAAGGACTTCGCCGCGCGGCCGGTGCCGGCCGCCTGGAGGACATCGATCATCCGGGCGATCGCGTTCCGCTTGGACAGGCCGTCCAGCGACCCGGAGTTCACCATCCGGCCCTCGCCGGTCAGCGCGATTCCCGTCTTGGCCGGGTCGATCGAGTCGAGGCCGAGGATGTCGGCACCGGGGTCGATCGGGACGCCGTGCTCGTCGAGCTCGATGATCGGGATGGCACCCGTGAGCGGCGCGGTCGTGTCGACCACGACCTTGACGGGGAGGTCGAACGCACGGGCGAAGTCCAGGTCGCGCTGGTCATGCGCGGGAACCGCCATGACGGCGCCGTGCCCGTAATCGGCCAGGACGTAGTCGGCCGCCCAGATCGGCAGTCGCTCGCCGTTGACCGGATTGATCGCATACCGCTCGAGGAAGACACCGGTCTTCGGGCGGTCGGTGCTCTGTCGCTCGATGTCGGTTTCGCGCTGAACGCCGGCGAGGTACGTCCGGAAGCGCTCGCGCACCTCCGGAGACGCGTCGGCGGCGAGCTCGGCCGCCAGATCGGACTCGGGTGCCAGCACGAAGAAGGTCGCGCCGTGCAGCGTGTCGGGGCGCGTGGAGAACACCGTGACGCGTCCCTCGCGTCCCTCGATCTCGAAGTCGATGTCGGCGCCCACCGAGCGGCCGATCCAGTTGCGCTGCATCTGGATGACCTTCTGCGGCCAGAAGCCCTCGAGCTGGTTCAGGTCGTCGAGCAGCCGGTCGGCGTAATCGGTGATCCGGAAGTACCACTGGGTGAGCTTCTTCTTGACGACCTCGGCGCCGCAGCGCTCGCAGTGCCCGTCGACGACCTGCTCGTTCGCGAGCACCGTCTGGTCGTTGGGGCACCAGTTGACGGGGCTCTCCTTGCGGTACGCCAGGCCGCGCTCGTAGAGCCGCTGGAAGAGCCACTGGTTCCAGCGGTAGTACTCGGGGTCGCTCGTGTGCAGCACCCGCGACCAGTCGAACGAGACCCCGTAGTCCTTCAGGCTGTCTCGCTGCTGGGCGATGTTCTCGTACGTCCACTTGACCGGGTCGGCGCCGCGCTTGATGGCGGCGTTCTCGGCGGGAAGGCCGAACGAGTCCCAGCCGATGGGGTTCAGCACGTTGTACCCGCGGTGGCGCCAGAAGCGCGCCACGATGTCCGAGTAGAGGTAGTTCTCGGCGTGGCCCATGTGCAGGTCGCCTGACGGGTACGGGAACATCGCCAGGACGTATTTGCGCGGCCGCTTGTCGTCGTCCCCGCCGGCACGGAACGGGTCGGCCTCCGCCCAGCGCGCCTGCCACTTCGCCTGGACGGCGTGCGCGTCGTGCCCGACGCCCTCGGCTGCGGGCAGGGATGGGGAGCTCTGTGACACGTGCGAGAACCAATCGTGCGATGCGGGGATGGCGCGTGAAACGCGCGCTCCAGGTTACCGGAAGGGCGTGCGAGCGGGCTGGACGGTCGTCACCAGCCGGCGGGGAGCTCGGCGCCGATGGCCGCGAGAGGTCCGCGCGCCTTGACCCCGACCTCTGCAACCTCGGCCGCAGCATCCGACTTCCAGGTGATCCCCCCGCCGGCCCCGACGTACGCACCCCGGTCGTGCACGACGATCGACCGGATGACCATGGCAAGGTCGAGCGACCCGTCGTCGCCCACCCAGCCGAAGCATCCGGCGAAGATCCCGCGCGGTCCGTCTTCCAGGCCGTGCAGGATCGTCATGGCCGAGAGCTTGGGGGCGCCGGTCATGCTTCCGGCAGGGAACGCCGCGTCGAGCAGATCGCCGACGGTCGTCCCCTCGCACAGCCGGCCCGACACGGTGCTCACCAGCTGATGGACGGCCGGGTAGCTCTCCACCGCGAACAGCCGGTCGACCGCCACGCTCTCGGGTTCGCAGACGCGCGAGAGATCGTTGCGCATCAGGTCGACGATCATGACGTTCTCCGCGCGCTCCTTCTCGCTCGCGGCCAGTTCCTCCGCCAGCGCCGCATCCGAGGCAGGATCGGCCCCTCGCGGTCGCGTGCCTTTGATCGGATGTGTTCTCACCACACCGTCCTCGACCTCGAGGAAGAGCTCGGGGCTCGCGCTCAGGAGGGCCGCGGGACCCGACCGGATCATCCCCCCATGGTGGGCGGGAGTGCGGGCGCGAAGCCGCAGGTAGGCCTCGAGGGGATCGACGGATGCCTCGACCTCGAACCTGGTCGTGAGACAGAGCTGATACGCGTCGCCCTCCCGGATCGCGTCGCGGCACCGCTCGATGAGCCGCGCGTACTGGTCGGGCACGTGGCGTGGCGTCACCGTGACCGGCGCGCGCTCCTCTGGGGTGCGCGGGCGCGGCTGCGACGCCGCAACCTCGCTCGCGAGTCTCGCCGCCTCCCGGTCGTCGGGCGCGAGCACCCAGACCCGCCTCGCGGCGTGGTCGAAGGCGACGAAGCTCTCGACACGCAGCCACAAGCGCTGCGGGATGTCCGTCTCCACCTCGGCGATGGGTGCTCCCGCGCGGGCAGCGGCGTCCTCGTAGTCGAGCCAGCCCACCCAGCCCCCCGGGAACCGTCCGGCTTCGCGGTGGGCGGCGGCGGAGCCGGTGACCGCGACCGCCCGCACGGCAGTCTCATCGCGCTCGACGACGCCTGCTCCGATCCAGCTCCAGCCGGTCGTCGCGCGGGGTCCGGCATCCAGCCAGAAAGAGCGCTCCAGACGGGCGAATCGCGCGAGATAGACCGTCTCGGGGTCGATCCAATCCGACAGGGCCACAGCGGCGAGCGGATCGGACATTCTCCCAGGCTAGAGCCGCCGCCTCACCCGTAGGCTCATGGCGTGAACGAGTTCCTCTCGTGGCTGCTCGATGCCGTGCAGAGCGTCGATCCGGTCGTCCGGACGATCGCGGCCGGTGTCGCGGTGATGCTGGAGACGAGCGTTCTCATCGGGCTCGTCGTTCCAGGCGACACCGTGGTGATCGTGGCCGGCACAGCCGTCGCCTCCCCCGCCGAGGGCATCTTCCTCGGCCTCGCGATCGTGATCGGAGCCCTGATCGGCGAGAGTATCGGCTTCTGGCTGGGCCGGTTCCTCGGCCCCAGGATCCAGGCATCGCGTCTGGGCAAGCGGCTCGGGGACGACAAGTGGGAGCGCTCCGAGCGGTATCTGCGCCGACGCGGTGGCCCCGCCATCTTCATCTCGCGCTTCCTGCCGGTGCTCCACTCGCTCGTGCCCCTCACCGTGGGCATGAGCGGCTACTCCTACCGACGGTTCCTCGCCTGGACCACTCCGGCGTGCATCCTGTGGGCGACGCTCTACATCTCGGTGTCGGCCGCGGCGGCCGGGACGTATCGCGAGCTCGCCGATCAGCTGCACTACGCGGGCTACATCTTCGTGGCCGTGATCGCGCTCTTCATCGTCCTGGTGTTCGTCGGCAAGAAGGTCCTCGAGAAGGTCGAGCACCGGCACCTGCACGGAGAGGACGGGATCGAGCAGCACGAAGTGGGCCCGGATGTCCAGCCGACACGGCATATTCAAGACGACGTGGAAGACTGAGCGGATGCCCGCGAACCGTTCCGCCCGCGCCAAAGTGCTGTGGCTCGCGCGTCTGGAGTACCGGTTCCATTCGTGGCGAGAGCGCCGCGCACGCGCCAGGCGCCAGAAGCCCACCGTCACTCCGTTCCCCGGCTACGGGGGCGTCGACTGGGTGCGCGTGCTCGGCCGCGTGCTCATCGTCCCTCCGGTGAAGCCCATCGGAACCGGGGAGTACGCCTCGGTGCGCGGCTGGCGCAGCTTCGCGTCCGTGCCGGTCGGCTTCGCCCAGGTCACCGTGACGATCGCCGGCGTGAGCCACGAGGTGGTCGCCGATCGGGGTGGCGTCATCGACAGCGTCATACCAGCGCAGCTGGAGCCGGGCTGGCAGACGCTCGAGATGTCGGTCGAGGGCGGCGAGCCGGTCGAGACCCGCGTCTTCGTGGTGGGACCGGAGGTGCGGTTCGGCGTCGTCTCTGATGTGGACGACACGGTCATGGTCACCGCACTCCCCCGCCCCCTCATCGCGGCGTGGAACTCGTTCGTCGTCGACGAGCACGCGCGGCAGCCCGTCGCCGGCATGGCCGTTCTTCTCGAGCGGATCGCGCGAGAGAACCCAGGGTCACCGGTCGTCTATCTGTCGACGGGCGCGTGGAACGTCGCCCCGACGCTCATCCGCTTCCTGACCCGCCATCTGTTCCCCTCGGGATCGATCCTCCTGACCGACTGGGGCCCGACGCACGACCGGTGGTTCCGCAGCGGCAAGGAGCACAAGCTCTCGAACCTGCGACGCCTCGCCCGCGAGTTCCCCCAGATCAAGTGGCTCCTCGTCGGCGACGACGGCCAGCACGACGACGAGATCTACACGCGGTTCACCGCTGAGCACCCCGACAACGTGGTCTGCGTGGCCATCCGCCGGCTGTCCCCGGCCGAGGCTGTGCTCGCCGGTGGGCGCACGGTGGTCGACGATCACTCCGAGGTGGCCGTGCCGTGGGTGACCGAGTCCGACGGCGCGGGTCTGCTCGAGCGGCTCGAGGGCGTCGGCGTCCTCGGACGCTGATCGACCCGCAGCAGCGTCGGAACCCGCGCGTAGGCTCGGCGGCATGTGCGGAAGATTCGTCGTGGCGAACGTCGGCTCCGAGCTCGTCGGAGTCCTCCGGGTCGATGTCGAGAGCGACGATCTGCCCGAACCCTCCTACAACATCGCACCGACCGCGCGCGTCGCGATCGTCCTCGATTCAGCGAAGACCGAGCCCCCGACGCGGCGGCTGGAGGTCGCCCGCTGGGGTCTGGTGCCCTCCTGGGCGAAGGACGTGTCGATCGGAGCGCGCGCCTTCAACGCGCGGGCTGAGGAGCTCGAAGACAAGCCCATGTTCCGCAAAGCGCTCGAGAAGCGGCGCGCGATCGTCCCGGCATCCGGCTACTACGAATGGAAGAAGGTCGGCGACGAGAAGATCCCCCACTACATCCACCCCGCCGACGGCTCGCCGCTCTTCTTCGCAGGGTTGTACGAGTGGTGGAAGGATGCCGCGAAGCCTGACGATGATCCGGCCCGCTGGGTGCTGAGCTTCACCATTCTCACGCGCGATTCGATCGGCAACCTGGGGTCGATCCACGACCGGATGCCGTTGTTCCTCGACGCCGATCATGCCGATGCGTGGCTCGACCCGAGCACCGACAACGTCGGGGATGTTCTGGATGCCGCCATCGACGCCGCACCCGCGATCGCCGACGCGCTCGACAACCACGTCGTCGGCAAGGCGGTCGGCAATGTCCGCAACAACTCTCCTGAGCTCATCGAGCCCGCCGCCTGAGACTCCGCGGGTGCGAGTGACGCCGCTTTCGACAGACACTCAGAACAGCGCGCCTATCCTCGAACAGTGACCGTGCTGTCGGCTGAACGCCTCGCCCCCGCCGAGTGGCGCGCGCGCGAGGCTGCCCATGCCGCGCGGGCGGATGCGCTCACGGCAGCGCACCGCGCGCGGTCGGGGCGCGGGGAGAAGCATCCGGTCGAGGACTTCCTCTTCACGTACTACTCGTACAAGCCGTCTGTCCTGCGTCGCTGGCACCCGGGTGCCGGTGTGGAGCTCGCCGACGCGGACGACTCGCCGCGCGCGGCGTGGCGGTGGTACGGACCGGGAGCCGAGCCACGGTCGCTCGTGGTGGATGCTGGGAGGTTCCGCGGCGAGAAGGCGCTTCTCGTCACGGGGGTCGAGAGGATCCTGCGGTCGACGAGCGGCCGCGCGGGTTCGTTCGGCTGCTTCGGACTGCACGAGTGGGCCATGGTGTACCGCCAGGACGAACATCGCCATTCCGCTCCCCTGCGGCTCGGGCAGGCGGCGACGGACGAGGTCGTGGAGGCGCATGAACTGCGGTGCACGCACTTCGACGCCTTCCGGTTCTTCACGCCCGAGGCCGTTCCGCGCAATCGCGAGGCGCCGACCCGAGATCTGCAGCCGACGCTGGAGCAGCCGGGCTGCCTGCACGCGGGCATGGACGTCTACAAGTGGGCGGTCAAGCTCGGGCCGCTGGTGCCGGGCGACCTGCTCCTCGATTCATTCGAGCTCGCGCGAGAGATCCGGGTGCTTGACATGCAGGCGTCGCCCTACGACCTGGCCGACCACGGCTATGAGCCGGTTCGCATCGAGACTCCCGAGGGCAAGGCCGAGTACGTGCGCAGGCAGCGCGAGTTCACCGACAGGTCGAACGCCCTGCGCGCACGGCTCCTCGCCGTGCTCGGCGCCTGCTGAGCGCCGGTCACCCCAGGGGGGCGCACCCTTCGCACGCCACAAGACCGCGACCGGATTCCGCGAGCCCGAGCCGCAGGGCCGTGACGCGCATGGCCGCATCGTCGAGCCGCGCCGCAGGCACCTGGCCCGATTCGACAGCGGTCACGATGCCGTCGACGATCCGCGGGGCGGTGTCCGGCGTCGAGGAGACCACCGTCAGCAGCAGGTCGTTCCCCGCTCCGAGCGCGCGCACCGCGTTGGCCACCGGGTCCTGGTACTCCGGGATCCCGGAGGCCTGCAGCATCCCGAGGTCGTCCGTCACGATGACGCCGCCGAAGCCGAGCTCCTCGCGCGCGATGCGGTGCCACTCGGGCGACAGCGTCGCGGGAGCCGGGTCGACCGAGGTGTAGGCGAGGTGTCCGAACATAAGAAGCTGCGCGCCGGCTGCGATGCCGGCGTCGAACGGCAGCGCGTCCGATGCCGCCCACTCCGCCTTCGACTCCGCCGACGATGGGATGCCGGAGTGCGAGTCCCCCGGTGCCGCGCCGTGGCCGGGGAAGTGCTTGAGCGTCGTGTAGACCTGCCCGCTCTCGGCCGTCACAGCGGCTCCGACCCGCTCGGCGGCGGCGGTCGGAGTCGTGCCGAGCGCCCGTCGGTAGATGAACATGCCCGGGTCGTCGGTCACATCGCCCACGACGCCGAAGTTGACGCCGATCCCGTCGCGCTTCACGACGCCTCCCCGACCCGCGAAGGCGTCGGTCGTCGCCGCGACGGGTTGGTCCTTCAGCGTGAGCGCGGAGGCGAACGTGTCCCACGGCAGCCGCGAGACGTCCCCGCCTTCCTGGTCGACGGCGATGAGCGGGGGAAGCGCCGGATCGATCGTCAGCGCCTGCGTCACAGCCTGCGTGCCGGCCTCGTCGCCCGGGATGTTGGCACCCATGAGGATGAAGCCGGCGATGCCCGTCTGCTGCATGTACCCGCGCACGGCTGCCGCATCGGTCGTCGGGACATGACCCATGACGACGGCCGCCGCCTTCTCGCGCAGCGTCATGGCCGAGACGGATGCCGCGGCTCGAGCCTCGAGCTCATCCTGGGGCTCAGGCGTCGGGGTCGGCGTCGGGCTCTGGGTGGGCGCGGGGCGGTGGGTGGGCGCCGTCGTGTCGGAGGAGGGTGCCGGAGTGCACGCGGTCACCATCGCGGCGAGCGCCAGACCCGCGCCGAGGGCGAGGATCCGACGCGCCGTGCACATCATTCGACCCTACGTCCGGATGCTGGACGGGAGCCGACCGCGGCTCAACTGGCGCCCAACCCGTGGTGCGGTAACCGTTGCCGGTGGGCCGTCGCACCGGAGTGCGCCGTGGCGTGCGATCAGGCCCGCTCGGTCTCCTGGGGCAGCGCGAGCCGGAACTGCTCCTCCGTGGTGAGCGGGGCGTGGGTCACCAGGTCGTGCATGAAGCCCAGCTTCCGCCTGACCGGCGGTGCGATCTGGAACGGGTACAGGTCACCGAAGCCCATGGCGCGGTTGATGCGGTTGAAGGCCTCGGACATCCAGTCCCAATCCGACAGGAGCAGCGCGACCGACTCGTCGCGGTAGGAGCCCCGCGGAATGACGTCGGTGTCCCGCAGGCTGGTGGCCGAGGCATCCAGGGTGATGCCGATGGCCGCGGCCGTCTGCAGGGTGCCGGTGATGTGCAGGTAGTGGGCGAACGTCTCGGCGAAGTCCTCCCACGGATGCATCGTCGCGTACTCCGAGATGAAGGACTCATGCCACTTCTCGGGCGCGCCCAGCTTGTAGTGGCGCTTGATGGCGTCCCGGTAGCTGGCGCGCTCGTCGCCGAAGATGTCGCGGCACGTCGCCCAGTCCTGATCGTTGGTCAGCAGCACGTTCTGGTAGTAGTGACCCGTCTCGTGACGGAGGTGGCCGAGCATCGTGCGGTAGGGCTCGCCCAGCTTGATCCGAAGCGCCTCGCGACGGTCATCGAGGCTCTCGGCGAGGTCGATCGTCACGATGCCGTTCGCGTGGCCGATCATGACGGGCCGTCCGAGCGAGATGCTCGAGAGCAGGTCGAACCCGAGGCCGCCGGGAGTGACATCCCACGGCACGATCGGCAGCCCGAGGTCGCCGAGCTGCAGCACCAGGCGACGCTTGGCCTCCTCGGTCTTGGCGAGCTTCGACAGCGCGACGGTGTCATCGGCATCCGGACGGTTCCGCGTCAGCCGGCACGAGAAGCAGCGGCCGGCGGGGGCGTCCTCCCACACCAGCCAGTTGCACTCCCAGCCTCGATTGGAGCACGTGTACCAGACCTGGTCGTCGATGACAGCGCGGCCCTTGCGGAGGGAGTAGAACTCTCGAGTGAGCACCTGGTAGCCGAGCTCGGCATCGCATTCAGGGCACACCAGTGTGTCGAGATAGATGAAGTGCCTGCAGACAGGACACCGGGGTTGCTGGATCACTCGTTCACCGTAACCCCGCCAGCACCGGCCGGGCCTGCGCGTCGCCGCGCTCTCAGCCTCGCGGGACGAGGGAGAGGCGCAGGAGGATGTCGTCGGCCGTCCTCGGCGCGCCGCGGCCGTCCGTGTTGCTCGTGAGCACCCAGAGTGAACCGTCAGGGGCCGCAGCGGCATCCCTCAGCCGTCCCTGCTCCCCCGACAGGACCGCGACCGGGTCCCCCACGATCCCGCCACCGCTCGTGTCGACGGTCCACAGCCGCTCGCCTCGGAGGCCCGCGATGAAGACCGTGTCGCCGACGGCCGCGATTCCGCTGGGGCTCGCCTCGTCCGTCGCCCACGTGGCCACAGGATCGGCGAACCCGGCTGCACCCGCCAGGCCCTCGTGGATCGGCCAGCCGTAGTTCGCTCCCGGCTCGATCCTGTTCAGCTCGTCGAAGGTGTCCTGGCCGAACTCGCTCGCCCACATCGTGCCGTCGCTGGTCCATGCGAGACCCTGCACATTCCGGTGGCCGAGCGTGTAGACCGCCGTCCCGAAGGGATTGCCCGGCGCCGGTTCACCCTCCGGCGTCAACCTCAGGATCTTTCCGTTGACGGATGCCGGATCCTGCGCCGACGGACGGTTCTGTGCGTCGCCGGTGGTCACGTAGAGATAGCCGTCGGGGCCGAACGCGAGCCGACCGCCGTCATGCGTGGAGGCCCGGGCGATCCCGGCGAAGATCACTTCGGCCTCTCCGAGGCGGAATCCTCCCGGCTCGCCGAGGAGCGGCATCCGGACCACCCGGTTGTCGCTGGATGCACCGTGGTAGGCGTACAGCCACCGGTCCTCTCCGCTCTCCCAGAGGGCGATGCCGTGGAGTCCGGACTCGCCGCCCGAGACCACGTCCGGCACGACACCGACAACGCGAAGCTCGCCATCCGCGGCGAGCTCGAGAACGGCGCCGTCATCGCGCTGACTGATGAGCGCTCTCCCGCCCTCGAGCGGAATCACCGACCACGGAGCGCGCAGTCCGGAGGCGAGGGTCGCGGGGGCACCCTCGACGCGCCAGAAGCCGTGCACCGCGTCAGTGGCCGGCGAGGCAGGGGTCGCCTCAGGAGTGGCGGACGGCGGGATGCTGTCGCTCGGCGCTCCCGCCGTGCACGAGGGCGTCGCGAGCAGGGCCGCCGCTACGGTCGCGGCAGTGATCGCGGCGCGCACCCGGTTCATGCCGCTGCGGCAGCCGCCTCTATCGCGCCGATGTCGATCTTCTTCATCTCGAGCATCGCCTGCACGGCACGGTGCGAACGGTCGGGGTCGGGATCGCGGATGAGTTCGATGAGCCGATCCGGGATGATCTGCCATGACAGCCCCCAACGATCTTTGAGCCAGCCGCACGGCTGCTCCTGGCCTCCGGGGGCGAGGGCGTCCCAGTAGCGGTCGACCTCGGACTGTCCGGCGCACGAGACATAGAGCGAGATCGCCTCGGTGAACGGGAACTGCGGCCCGGCATCCATCGCGTGGTAGTCGCGCCCGCTCAGCCGGAAATGCGCGTGCATGACCTTGCCGCCCATGCCGGGAACGCCGTCGGGATAGTGGGACATCGACACCAGTTCGGAGTCGGGAATCAGACCCGTGTAGAAGGTGATCGCCGATTCGGCATCGTTGTCGAACCAGAGGAAGGGGATCACGTCGGTCATGGGCACAGACTCTCCCAGGCCACAGACACTCGCAAGAGGCTTGCGGAAAGCGGAGGACGCCGTTCGTGGGCATTCCGGCGTCAACCCTCGGCATCCGTCTCCCGGTGTCTCGGTTAGCATTCGGGCATGACGAACCCGGCTCCCATCGACGACGTCCCGATCGGCGGCGACGGCATCCGCCTCGGGCAGTTCCTGAAGCTGGCCGGGCTCCTCGACTCGGGTGGCGAGGTCAAGATGGCGATCGTGGACGGCTCTGTCACAGTGAACGGCGAGGTCGATCGCCGCCGGGGACGTCAGCTCGAACTGGGCGACATCGTGGGCTTCGAGGGACGCCGGCTCCGCGTCTGCCGCTGACGCTTGCCGCCGCGAACGACTGCGGTCCGCGACGTGCGGTGGCATGATGGCCGGAGCACCGTCCTCAGCCCGATCGCCGGGGGCGATTCGCAGCCGATGTGCTCGTCCACTCGGTCGAGTCATCCCGAAGGAAAGGTGAGCCATGGCACTTCTCGGTCGTAGAGGTCAGGAGCGGCGCGAAGAACGGCGTGGGGGCGGCGGCGACGTCGAGGTCTTCCAGATGCGCGAGAAGCTCGTCTCGTTCGGGGACGACTTCTGGATCGAGACGAACACGGGTCGACGCGCGTTCAAGGTGGACGGAAAGGTCGCCCGCATTCGGGACACGCTCGTCATCCGCGACGTTTCCGGCGCGGAGGTCGCCAAGATCCAGGAGCGCAAGGTCGCCATCAGAGACACGATGTCGATCGAGCGTCCCGGACGGCCGGACGCCACCATCAAGAAGGCGCTCATCAACCCGCTGCGCGAGCGTTTCACGCTTCAGGCCGACGACATCGGTGAGATCGACATCCAGGGCAACATCGTCGACCACGAGTACACCTTCGAGAGCGGCGGCTCGAAGGTCGCCGAGGTGTCCAAACGATGGCTGCGCCTTCGCGACACCTACGGAGTCGAGATCGCCTCAGGGCAGGACGTCGCACTGATCCTCGCGGCCACCGTGGCTCTCGACCAGATGTCGCGCTGACACCGGCCCCTCAGTCCGCCCGCGTCCCCGACTACGGCCGGGGACGCGGGCGTGCCAGTGGCATGGCCGCGGCCATGGCCCAGCGCGGCATCCGGAACATGGGCCGGTCCCGGCCCAACGCGTCGATCGCGGACATCTCATCGGCGCTGAGCGCGAAGTCGAAGACGTCGAGATTCGCCGCGATGTGGTCGGGGTTCGTCGATTTGGGGATGGCGACGAAGCCGCGCTGGACGTGCCAGCGCAGGATGATCTGCACGGGTGACTTCGAGTGGGCGGTCGACGCGGCGAGCACGGCGGGCGCGGAGAGGAGAGACTTCGATCCGTGGCCGAGTGGGTACCATGCCTCGGCGACGATGCCGTGAGACGAGAGGTGCGGGAGCAGTTCGGGCTGCTGCCAGTGCGGGTGCAGCTCGACCTGATCGAGGACCGGACTGATCCGGGCCGTCCGATTCAGGCCTTCGAGGTCGGCGACGGTGAAGTTGCTGACCCCGATGGAACGGACCGACCCCTGGTCAACGGCCTCCTCGAGCGCCTTCCAGGCGCCGGCGATGTCACCCACCGGCTGATGCAGGAGCAGCAGATCGATGTGACCGGAGTCCAGGCGCTCCAGGGACTCGGCGATCGCAACCCGCGCCTTCTCGTACGCGTAATGCGAGGGCCACAGCTTGGTGGTGAGGAAGATCTCCTCGCGAGGGACTCCTGAGGCGCGGATGCCGCGACCGACGGCGCTTTCGTTCCGGTAGGCGATCGCCGTGTCGATGAGCCGGTACCCGGCGATCAGGGCCGACTTCACGCTGGCCTCGCACACCGCCACATCCGACATCAGATAGACGCCCAAGCCGATCTGGGGCATCCGAAGACCATTGGAGAGGGTGACTCTCGTCGTCATGGGACTCCTTCGCGGTGGACGCAGGTGCGCACGCCCATTCTGTGCGTGATCCCCTCCTCGCGACAGAGCGGCCCGATCGACGGGTCCGGAATCGCGGAGCGATCACGCGGTCGGGCGCGACAGCACCATGTGACGGTGGTCGACCACGACCAGAGCGATCTCACGCAGCCGCTCGAGGTATCTGGTGCCGTGGTGGGCGCAGTACGCGACGGAGAGCCCTGAAGGCAGCTCCGCGAAGACGAATGCTTCGACATACGCGCCCGTGCCGGCGCAGGTGTCACAGTACTCCGGGTTCAGATCAGCGTCGGTGTGGGGGTAGCGGTCGACGATGTCGATCGGTGATTCGTCCATGAGTCGCTCTGCTCTCTGCGGTGCGGTGACCGCTGCCGGTCCTTGCCTTTGCCCTTGATGAGGACGATCGGGGCCGTTCTGATACTGTCCGCGTCCTCACTTCCGCATCCCGAGCGGCATGTCAAGCGCCTTCTGAACCTCCGCCGCCCTGCCTAGCGTGCTGGCATGGAATGGCGACCGGACCGATTGATGGATCGTGCGACCTCAGGTGTGGAGCGGCTGCTCAAGAACATCGAATCTGCCGACGCCCTGGACCGAGTGACGACACCGCTGAGCGGCTTCGTGAACCGGATCCTGCCGGACGGCAGGTTCCGGGATCTGCTGCACGGTGTGCCGTTGGGGCATCCCGCGCATCCGTTCCTGGTTCAGGTCCCCCTCGGAGCCTGGCTGTCGGCCGTGGTGCTCGATCGCCTTCCCGGCACCGAGAAGTCCGCTCAGGTCCTCGTCGGGATCGGGACGCTCGCCGCTGTTCCGGCGGCAGCGGCGGGCCTCGCGGACTGGTCCAGAGGTCAGGACACTCATCTTCGAGTCGGGATCGTCCACTGGGCGTCGAATACCGTGGCTGTCGCCTGCTTCGCGGCATCCTTCATCCAGCGCTCACGCGGCCATGCCGCTTCGGGAAGAGGGCTCTCACTGCTCGGGATCGGCGTCGCCTCCATCGGCGGGTACCTCGGCGGCCATCTCGTCTACCGCCAAGCACTGGGCACGAACCACGTCGAGGACGTGCCCGGGCTTCTGCCGGACGGCTGGCACGCGGTCGCCGACCTCGACGACCTGCCCGACGGTCTGACCCGACGCGTCGTGGAAACCGTCCCCGTGCTGGTGTACCGGGACGGAGCAGAGATCCGTGCGCTCGCCGACCGGTGCTCGCACCTGTCCGGCCCGCTCCACGAGGGACGGGTCGTCCGCGAACGTGACGGCGCATGCGTGGTGTGTCCGTGGCACGGAAGCGAATTCTCGCTTGCCGACGGATCCGTGCTGCATGGACCGGCCACAAGCCCTCAGCCCAGCTTCCGGACCCGGATCACGGACGGCCGCGTCGAAATCGCGCTTTCCGAGTGAGTGTCGACCGCCGAGCGCAGACGCGCTGGGCACTGAACGAGGAGACGAGTATGCCCACACGATTCGGGTACACCCTGATGACCGAGCAGAGCGGTCCCCGCGAACTGGTGGAGTACGCATCCGCTGCTGAGCGCGCGGGCTTCGAGTTCGAGGTCTCCAGTGACCACTACACGCCCTGGCTCACGTCTCAGGGCCACGCGCCGAACGCCTGGACCGTGCTGGGCGCGGTCGCCAACGCGACATCCTCCGTCGAGCTGATGACCTACGTGACCTGCCCGACGATGCGGTATCACCCGGCGGTGATCGCGCAGAAGTCGGCCACTCTCCGCCTGCTGGCCGAGGGCCGCTTCACGCTGGGCGTGGGTTCTGGCGAGAACCTCAACGAACACGTCGTCGGAGAGGGATGGCCGTCCGTGGCTGTCCGTCAGGACATGTTGGAAGAGGCCATCCAGATCATCCGCGAGCTGCACACCGGTGAACTGACCACGTGGGATGGCGAGTACTTCCGCGTCGACTCGGCGCGGGTGTGGGATGTGCCGGAGGACGGTGTCCCCATCGCGGTCGCCGTATCGGGCGGGTCCTCGGTCTCGCGCTTCGCCCCGCTCGCCGATCACGCGATCGCCGTGCAGCCCGATGCAGAGCTCCTCGCCGACTGGGATGCGGCGCACGGCGGAGATTCGCGAAAGATCGGGCAGATTCCGATCTGCTGGGATCCCGACCCGGATGCCGCGCTCGAACGTGCATATGACCAGTTCCGGTGGTTCGGCGGGGGCTGGGCCGTGAATGCCGACCTGCCGACTCCGGCTGGCTTCGAGGCGGCGAGCCAGTTCGTCCGTCCGGAGGACGTCGCGAAGTCGATCCCGTGCGGGCCAGACCTCGACAAGATCGCCGAGGCGGTCAAGGAGTACGTGGATGCGGGTTTCACCGATGTCGCGGTGGTGCAGGTCGGCGACGAGAACCAGGATCGCTTCCTGTCGGAGGCGGCCGAGCCCCTCCTCGAAGTGCTGCGATCACTCTGAGCCGGCATCCGGAGCTGACTCTCGAGGTGGCGACGCCTGCGGCCTCCACCTCAGCCTCCCCGCGCGGTGCGCGTCACCACCGCGTAGCGTGAGCCGGATGAGACACGGAATCGTGATCCTGCCACAGGAGAACTGGCCGGCAGCTGCCCGCCGATGGCGCACGGCCGAGGAATACGGGTTCGATCACGCGTGGTCGTACGATCACCTCTCCTGGCGGAGTCTCGCCGATCAGCTGTGGCACGCGACCATCCCGACGCTCACGGCCGCGGCGACCGTGACGGACCGGATCGGGCTCGGACTGTTCGTCGCGAGTCCGAACTTCCGCCATCCGGTCCCGTTCGCCAAGGAGCTGGCGACGCTGGATGACATCGCCGGCGGGCGCGTTCTGCTCGGTGTCGGGTCAGGCGGAACAGGCTTCGACGCATACGTCCTCGGTCAGCAGGAGCTCACTCCCGCGGAGCGGCACGACCGATTCCTGGAGTTCGTCGATGCGCTGGATGTCCTCCTGCGCTTCGAGCCGCCGGGTTCGAGCGGAATCTCGTTCGCGGGCGATTGGTACACCGCGAAGGGTGCGCGGATGGTCGGCGCGCCATCCCGCCCGCCGCGCATGCCGCTCATCATCGCCGCCAATGGGCCCAAGACCATCCGCTATGCCGCCGCACGCGGAGATGGCTGGGTGACCACGGGCGGAAGTGAAGAAGATCGGGAGCAGTGGTGGTCACGCATCGCGACACTCGCCCGACGATTCGGCGACGACTACGCAGCATTCGGGCGCGAGGACCATGTCGCGCGGATCCTCTCCGTCGACACCGAATCCCACTACTCGCTCGCGAGCGCGGCGGAGTACGAGGACACCGTCGGACGTGCCGCCTCGCTCGGTTTCACCGACGTGGTCGCGCACTGGCCGCGAGAAGCCGGCATCTACGCGGGACGCGAGTCCGTGCTCGATGAGATTGCGGGGATGCTGTCGAGCGGTCGATAGCGCGACCAGTGATGAAGGGCTGCTTGCGGATCTGAGGGGCGGGTCACTGGACCGGGCGCCGCCTCCAGGCACGAGATAATGGGCGCATGTCCTCTTCTGTAGAACGCCGCTCCAACCCGACCGCGTGGGCCTCGTTCTGGTTCGCGCTCGCGGGCCTCGTGCTCATGCCCATTCCACTGTTCATCGGCCTGGTACTGGGCGGCGTCCTCTCCGTCATCGCCGCGGTCCTTGCCGTGATCGGCCTCCTGAAGGGTCTGGCGCGGGGCGGCAAGGGCATCGCCCCCGTGGTGTTCGCCGCGATCTTCATCGCGCTCACCTGGGGCGGCATCTCGCTCGGTGGCGGCACCATCTGGTAGACCGACAGCTGAGGGTCGGCATCGCTGCTCAGCAGCGCCCTCGTCTGATTCCACCCTTGCGGGCTTCGATCGCTCCCGGCGATCCCCACCGATCAGGTGAGCACCGCCGGGGTCCCGATCGGATGGTTACGCGAGTGCCTTGGACTTCAGCGAATCGAACTCCGCCTGCGTGATGGCACCCGAGTCCAGCAGAGACTTGGCTGAAGCGATCTGATCGGTCGCCGATGGTGCGGAGGCCACGGACTGGATGTAATCCGCCTGGGCTGCCCGCATCGCCTTCATCTGCTCGAGCTGGCGCTCCTGCATCCCGCCGCCGCGTGCGAGCAGATAGACGAGGATGCCGAGCCACGGGATCAGGATGACGAAGATCACCCAGATCGTCTTTCCTCCTCCGCCGAGGTCCTTGCTGCGGAAGATGTCGCCGAACACCCAGAACAGGCACATGAACCAGGCGAAGAACAAGAAGAACTCGAACAGTGCGAGGAGGAACGACCCATTGTCGTTGAACATATTGATTCCCTTGGTTCGGAGATTGCCACCAGCGGCGGAGGGCTGGCCTCCCGTTACACGCGACCGCTGGAACACTGCGCGATTCTCGGAGGCTATCAGCGACCGGAAGTGATCGGCGTGACCACGCTCGCACGACTTTCCCGGGCTCGTGGGCTGCCGCCGCTCACATGTCCGCCATCCGCTCTCTGAGGGAGATCTCGTGCACGCGAACTCCACGCTCCCCCTGGCGCTGAGAACGAGGGTCTAGCCGGCAGCGGACAACCCGGCCGCAACGGCGAACCCGAGCACGGCGACGAGGCCCGCGGCATTGCCGGCCTTCTCCTTCGCTTCCGGGATCATGGCACTGACCAGCATGACCAGCAGCGCGCCGGCCGCGAAGCCGTCGATCGCGCCCGTGAACTGATCGCCCACGAGGGCGGAGATCGCGTACCCCCCGACCGTGGCCAGTGCACACACGATCGCCACGGTCGTCCAGCCCAGGATGATCGTCCGGGATTTGGCTCCCGCGGACCTCATGTCGGTGGCAGAGCCGATTGCCTCTGGGAGGTTCGAGACGAAGATGGCGACGAGGAGAGCGATGCTCACCCCGTCGCCGGCAGCAAGGCCGATGCCCAGGACCGCCTGTTCCGGAACCCCGTCCAGGAGTGCGCCCAGCAGCAGCGGCATCCCGGCAGCGCTCTTGCCGGAGCGGCCGCCGATCCGCTCCACGCCGCGATCGCCGAGGTAGAAGCAGACGGCACCGGCAGCCAGCCCTATCGCTACCGGTATGCCTCCCGACGCTGCCAGCCCCTCTTCGACGAGCTCGAACGAGACGCTCGAGATCAGCGCCCCTGCGCCGAACCCCAGAACGGCGCCGATCAGGCGGCTGTCCCATTGCCGAATGACGCCCAGCACCGCGCCGATGACGAGGGAAGAGGCGGCGACCGCGCCCCACAGAAGAGCCGACAGCATCCCACGAAGATAGCGTGCGTCCGCGGCGGAGATGCCCGGACAGAACTTTGTTTGCGCGAAGTGCATCCAAATCCGCACCGCCAGGGGAAGACCCTTCTGCCGGGTCAACCCGCACCCGCACATGAAGGGAAAGTCCAATGAAGCGCATTCTCGCTATCGGAGCGATCACCGCTCTGTCCGTCTTCGGCTTCTCGGGCGCGGCCAACGCCGCGCCCGCCGACGCCGCCTGCTTCGGTGGGATTCACAAGCTCATCAACACCGAGGGCTACGCCGGATTCACGAACGTCGGCCAAGTGGTCAAGGCGCTGGGCGGCCAGGGCAAGAACGCGACCGCCGAGAGCCTCTGCCCCTGACGAACGTCTGACGCAATCGCACAGCAGAGCGGCGGCTCGGAACCTCGGTTCCCAGCCGCCGCTCATCGTCGTTCAGGGTATTGAGTAGATACGGACTGTCGACCCGGATCCCTTGGCGGTCAGCGTCGCCGGCATGGGACGGTACTGCCCGTCCGTGTTGTGGCTGACGAACGAGATCACAGGTCCATCGGGTGAGTACTCGACCCTCGAGACCGTCATGGTGTGATCCAGCCCGGGACCCGTATCACCCCAGTTGAAGACGCCGATGTCTCCCAGCCGCACCCGGTCGAGGTTGTCGGCGGTCGAGTATGTGAAGTTCTGGGAGGCCAGGTATGCGTCGATGTCCGGGGTGGCGCGCCATGCCTTGGACGCACCCCATGGCCCGTCGGAGCGCCAGGAATCGTCCATCACCCAACCTCGGGCCAGCAGGCCTTGACTGGCGAAGTTGACGCAATCACCGCCCGCCGGGTTGTAGTCGCCCCACTCCGCCGTGTTGTAGTCGGCGGCGTGCGCGAGAAGATAGTCGAGCTGCGCATCGACCGAGCCGGCCGTGGGTTGTGAGCTGGACTCCCCCGCGGCGGCGATGATCCCGTCGCGATACTCCTGAGCGTTCGCGCGAACAGCGTTCGCTGCGGTCGAAGCCGCAGCCAGGGCGGCGGCGAATTTCTTGGGCGTCGCCTTCCGCAATTCCTGGATCTGCGCGAACAACGCGTCCTCAGTGCTCTTCTCGGCGTCCGACCAACTCCCGAGTACCTTCTGAGCGCCGGAGACCGCCGCCTTCTGGAACGCCGCGACCGCGGCGGCCATCGCATGGGCGGCGGTCGCCGCGTCGTCGTCGCTCGGGTTTGCCGTGAGGACCGCGTCGCGCGCGGAGGCGAGCGCGGCGGAGGCGTCGGATGACACGAGGTCCGACGATACGGCGAGCGCGTCGTCGGCGACGCCGGCGAGGAGGACGATGGTGTCGCGCTGGCCGGCGGCGGCTGCGGCGGCAGTCACGCGGGGGACGACGACGGTCGCAGTGATCACGATCAGAAGAAGGACGAGCAGCACCCCCGCGCGACGACGTCGGAACATGCGTCGGCGCGCGGCCAGATCTCGTGCCGAGAGTGTCACCGCGCGAGAATACCCCGCCGGTGCGGTGCAGCCGGTGACCGCACTCGGCCGGTCCGCAAACAAGCGGGTGAGGATAGAGGGGTGGAGTCCCCGGCCGCCGCCTTCATCGACCGCACACTGCGGGCCGAAGCGTCAGAGTGGCGCACCTGGGCGGATGGCGATGCGTCGATGGGCGGCCTGCGTGTGTACGGCACGTCGGTCGGAGCGATCCGCGGCACCGTCCGCGACGCGCTTCGGCGCCATCGCGACCTCCAACACGACGACATCACCGCCCTCGCATCCGAACTGTGGGCGGAGCCGGTCTTCGAGCGTCGGTTTGCTGCGATTGTGCTGCTGCAGGGGCAGGTCGGCGTGCTCACCGGCAAGGACCTCACCCGCATCGAGGGGCTCCTCCGGGACGCTCGCGCGCCCGGTCTCATCGAGCCGCTCGCCCTCGACGTGGTGCGACCGCTGCTCGCCGGTCTGACGGGCACGGAAGCCGATCGCGCTCGACGCATCGTGACCCGCTGGGCCGCAGCGGATGCTGAGGGCCTGCGCGCAGCCGGCGCCCTGCTGTGAGGGTGCGAGGGCGTGACCAATCGCCTCTCGCAACGCTCGGCACGGGCGTGGCAGACCGAGGGATCTACCACTCGTGGGTGACGCTGGCAACCCCACACCGATTTCATGCTTGCTCACGGCTCTCCTGCATACGATGGCGCGACCGCACGACAAAGGAGACGAGAATGACCGATATCCGGGGAAACTCCGAAGCCACGCAGGCGGCGACAGATGCCGCCGATCCCGTTCCCACGTCGGCTCCCGCCGGGGCAGAATCCTTCGGCGCCACGACGGAGCACACCGCTGACGAGGTCTCGGCCGGCGCGGAAGCCGGAACGCGCGATGCCGCGGGAACCGCGAGCGACAGCGCCGACAAGGTGAACGAGAAGGTCACCGAGGTCTTCGATGGAGCCAGGAGCGCTGCATTCGAGGCGAAGGCCGCTGCCGGTAAAGCGGCGGCTGCCGCGGTCGATGCCGCCAAGGCCGCAACCGCGAGTATCAAAGTTGCCGCCGACGAGGTCGATTTCGACAGCATTGTCGCCAACACCAGGACCGTCGCGGGGGAATGGACTGACAAGTTGAAGGAGACCTACCGCGAGCGCCCCGGCGTCGTGATCGCCGCAGCGGCGGGTGCCGCGGTGCTGCTCGGCGCGGTCGCGCGCTCGATCGGTCGTCGCTGAGGCGGACACCGGCCGGTATCCAAGCCCCGGAGGCTCATTGGCAGGACCCCGGCTGCCAACGGGAGCCATCTGACCCCGTGACCGCGTGACCGACCGCGAGCTGGATGCGCTCGTAGATGCCTCGTCACGAATTTCCGCACCACGGTCAGGCGATGTCGCGCTGCGGCGCCGCCGTGAGAAGCTCGCGGAAGCCGCGCCGGTGATAGACGAGCGGCTCCGCATCGGCGGTCGCATCCAGCCGCTCGACATCGAGGACGACCAGGATGTGATCGCCGCTGTCGTGCTCGGCGTGTATTCGGCATTCGAGCCGCAGCGACGAGCCGCCGACGAACAACGCGCCGCCTTCACCCTCGCTCACTTCGAGTCCGGCGAACCGGTCCCGCGACCGGGATGCCAACTGCAGACACGCATCCTCATGCCCGCGCGCGAGCACCGAGACTCCGATGCGCTCGGCGCGACGCAGAACGGGCCACGTGCGTGAAGTCTTCTGAACGGAGAAGAGAACCTGCGGCGGCTCGAACGAGATGCCCACGGTGAACGACGTGGACACCAGCCCCGCCGGCACGCCGTCCACCATCGCGGTCAGGGCCGCCACTCCAGACGGGAAGTCCGAGAACGCCGTCTCGATGTCGTGCCGGTTGCCGAATGTGATGGTTCGCACGAGTTGCCTCCTCCGGGTCACCGAGGGGCGGTGACGCTTCTGCAGTCAATCGGGCCACGATTTCCCCATCGTAAGAAGGCGGTTTCCGCTCGATTGCGCCGATCACCTGTTACCGCGCCCGCAATCGCATTCCGCGGATGAACAGGGATTTATCGGCGGAGCGACGCAGGATACGCCGTGTCCGAGTGCTCCCCCCTCAACGCGGTGCGAGGGGAAACGGCGCGGGCAGCAAGGTCACCGCGTCGTGCTGCAGCTCGCCGTCGGTGACAACGGCTTGCAACGATGCCCGCCGGCTGTCGAGATAGGTGGAGTGCAGCTCGACGGGGTCGTGCTCCTGATCGAAGTAGAGAGTCTCACGCACGAGCAGCGGCGAGCCTTCGTCGATCCCGAGCAGCCGTGCGGTGCGGGCGTCCGCGCCGGTCGCTTCGACAACCACGCGGATGTCACCGGGCGCGGACCCGTGAATACGGCGGTACCAGCTCAGGTCTCCGGGCTCCAGAAACGGACGATCCTGCTCCAGCGCCTCTGCACGTTCGTGCCCGTAGCGCGAGAACACCCCCACGGTCTGCCCGCCCACCCTCACGAGGAACTCCGACATGTGCAGCGGCTCGGTTCCGCCTCCGATGCGCGAAGAGAGGTAGGGCGTCGGCGGAACACGCTGGTTCTCGAGCAGGAGCAGCGCGCCGCTGACACCGATCGACGGAGAGACGCATTCGAAGACCGGGAACGAATGGATCTGCGACACCACGACTGTGCCCACCCCAGGACGACGATCGACGAGGCCATCGGCATCCAGCTGCTGCAGCGCAAGGCGGACAGCGTTGCGGCTCGTCTTCAACTCGATGACCAGCTCCGCCTCACCGAGCCGGGTGTCCGCGGGAAGCTCGCCCGTCCGGATGGCCGAGCGGAGGAGTGCATAGACCCGTCGTGGGGACTGCTGCAGGGCGTGACCATTGCGCAGCCGCTCGCTGAGCAATCCCGCGACCGCCTCCTCGTCCACTGCCGCCATGTGCTGCCCGCTCTCATGGTAGGAATCCGAGCTATCGCTCGGTATTAGGAAATCACACTGCCGTTTCGGTCTGGTCACGCGGTGTGATCAGGACGTTTCCGGCGCCGGTGTCTGCGTCGAGGCGCCGCGAGGGCAGCGCCAGCACCGCCAGAAAGCCCACCGCGCCTCCGACCAGGCACGCGACGAAGACGAAGCGGATGCCGACCAGTACCGCCTCCGAATCAGGGACGGCGGATGCCGCGAAGGCGAGGAGAGCGCCGAATCCCGATAGGCAAATCACGGTGGCGAGGCTGCGGAGGAAGAGGATCAAGGCGGAACCGACGGCCATCTGATCATGACGGAGGAATCGCTGACCGGTTGCGATCACCTGCTGGCCGACGGCACCGACGCCGAGGCACACGGCCGCGCCGGCGGCCACCACGTAGACCATCGACGACTCGAGGTCGAGGAACGCGAGCATGCCGTAGCCGACGACGATGCTCAGCATCCCCACCGTCAGCACTGCCTTGTCTCTTCGGGTGCGTGTGACGATGTAGCCCGCGAGCAGCGAAGCGAGGAGTGTCGCTGCGGACAGCGGGATCAGCAGCAGCCCGGATTCGCCCGCCGTCGCATCCCGCACCGTCTGGAAGTACATGGCGAGATAGACCGAGGTTCCGAATGCTGCTACTCCCCCCACGCCGGAGGCGATGAGGATGAGGGTGAGGTCCCGACTACGCAGCAGCGCTCCCGGCACCAGCGGGTTTGCGGCGCGGTGCTCGACATACACGGCGATGCCGAGGAGGACCAGCGAGAGCACGCCTGCGATGAGGGCCAGCATCGGAGCCGATTGAAGCAGCGACAGGCCGACCATCGCCGCCGTCACCGTTGCAGCGATGGTCAGCGTGCCCGCGACATCGAATCGTCCCCGATTCGCGAACTCAGGAATCACGACTGGCGCGAACCGCCACACCATGATGAGGGCGACCAGCGCAACCGGGGCGGTGGAATAGAAGACCCACCGCCAACCACCCAGATCGACGATGATGCCGCCGAGGGCGGGGGCGAGAATCGCCGCGACCGACGTGACTGACCCCAGTGCTCCGAAATATGCCGGCCGCTCTCTCGGAGTCGTCATCCCGGTCACGATCAGCTGCACCAGCGTCACGATGCCGCCTGCTCCGGCGCCGATCACCACACGGCACGCGACGATCGTCCACGGTTCGGACGCGGAACCGGCGCCGATCGAGCCGATGAAGTACAGACCGAGCGACAGCATGAGCAGCCGCGTCCCCGAGATGCGCTCCGACAATCGCCCCCACACGGGTGTCGTCACGGCGAGCACGAGCAGCGATGTCGTGACGATCCAGGTGTACTGGAGGGCAGAGCCGTTGAGGTCGCCGATGATCTGCGGAAGCCCGGTGAGGACCATGGTGTTTGAGGCGACGGCGAAGAAGAGCGCGATGAACAGGGCCGCGAACGCGGGTCCGCGCCGACGACGGCGCGGACCCGCGGCGGTGCCGCTCATCCCGTGGTTCTGGTCGCCTCGGTCGAGGCGCACGCTCACTGGCCTCTGAAGTTCTCGCGCAGGGTGCGGCCGGCATACTCGGTGCGGAAGAGGCCGCGCCGTTGCAGGACGGGGATGACCTCATCCACGAATCTCTCGATTCCCGCGGGCACGCCCGAACGCGGCGCGATCATGAACCCGCCGTTGGCGCCGCTGGCGTGGAAGGCCTCTTCCATGTAGTCGGCGATCTGATCCGGGGTGCCGATGTACTCGGCTCCATAGACGAGCCACTCGCGTGCGTACTCGCGGATGGTGGTGGTGGGAGTTGTGTTGGCCATCGCCATATCGAGATAACCCCAGTTGGGCGCTATGCCCGCAGTACGCACCTCGGCGATGACTTCGTGGACGTAGGCATCGGGTTCGATCTCGTACCCGTCCAAACCCCACCACTGGCTGAGGAAGACGTGAAGCAGGCGGTCGGAGTACTGCTCGCGGAGCTTTCTCCGGATCTCATCCTCCTCCGCGGGTCCCGACACCACGTCGAACGAGCCTGCCCAGACGATGCCGACATCACGGGGGTCCCGTCCGACCGATCGGCACATCTCGTCCAGTCGCGCCCGATGCTTGCCCTTGCCCGCGTGGCCGTTCGCGCCCGCGAACTGCAGGTCCGCGTACGTGGCGGCCAGGCGCATGCCGGAATCCGACTGGCCTGCCATCACCTGCATCGGCCGACCCTGCGGCGACGGCGCGACCGGCAGCGGACCCATCACCGTGAAGTGCTCGCCTTCGTGATCGATGCGGTGCACTTTCGATGCATCTGCGACGATCCCGGTCTGCTGATCCCACAGCATCGCGTCAGGTTCGACGGAATTGAAGAGCTTGGTGAGCACCTGCTGGAACTCGTCCGCCCGATCGTAGCGCCACTCGTGGTCGGGGATCTGGTCGTAGCCGTAGTTCTGGCCCTCTTGTGGGAATCCGCTGACCACTGCGTTGAAGGCGACACGGCCGCGAGTCACGTGGTCGAGGCTCGCCATCATCCGCGCCGCGTGGAACGGGTGGTTGTAGGTCATCGACATCGTGGTGACGAAACCCAGACGTTCGGTGACGACTGACATCGCCGACACCATCGGGATCGGGTCGTGACGCGGCCAAGCGACGCCGAGCTCGACCGTGTCCTTCATGGAACCGTTCACCATCGGCGTGCCGGCGACGTCCGCAAAGAATGCGCCGTCGAACTTACCCCGCTCGAGTATGCGCGCGATGTCCAGGTAGAGCGCCGGATCGCCGTACTTCGCATAGTTCTGCCACGAGCCCGGGAAGCGCCATTTCGCATTCGAGTGGATGAGGGACAGGTCGCAGATCAGGCGGATGTGCTGCTGAGTTGAAGCCACGAGAGGTATTCCGTTTCTGGGATGGATCAGCGGTCGGACGTGCGGTTCCACCGGAGGACGACGCGAGCGGTGCCCTTCACGATGAGGTCGAAGATCACGCCGAAGAGCGAGAGCAGAGTGATGATGCCGAATAGCCCGGCCATGTTGTAGGTAGAGGTGTACATCTGCACGAGGGTTCCGAGACCGACGCTCGTTCCCGAGCCGAGAAGCTCGGCCAGCACCGCACCGGTCAGGCACAGCACGAAACTCGCCTCGAACGCTGCGAACAGGTAGGGCAGCGAGCGGTACATCCGGAGGTGACGGAAGCGCTGCCACCGCGTCGCATGTGAGACCCTCATCAGCTCCTCCTCTTCAGGTGAGGTGCTGCGCAGACCCTGGTACATGTTCACCATGATCGGAAAGAAGGTGAATGTCGCGATCAGGACGACCTTCGACCAGATGCCGAACCCGAACCACACGATGAACAGCGGGGTGAGGGCCACCTTCGGGATGGCCTGGAAGGCCACGATGTAGGGATTGAGCAAGCGGTACAGCAGCCGGCTCTCAGACAGTGCGATGGCGATCGCGATGCCGACCGCAGCGCCGATCCCGAATCCGAAGATGGCCTCCTGGAAGGTCACCCATGCCGCCTCCCAGATGACCGGCGATGCCAGCTGCATCCCGAGCGCCTGCAGGACCGGCAGCGGCCCGGGGACGAGGAGCGGATCGACATCGAGCGCAAGGATGAAGACCTGCCACAGCAGAAGTGCCACGAGCACGTAGGCGAGGACGATTCCGATGCGGCGCAGCGCCCGCTCGGACGTGCGGGCGACCGACTTCGTCGAGCGGGAAAGGATGCTGGGCGCTGGGCCGACCTCTGCAGGGGGCGCGAGAAGCTGAGTCATGACGGGTTCCTTTTCGGACGTCAGTGATTGATGTGCACGCGCAGCTCGCCGGCAAGGCGCGTGAACTCGGGGAGCGACCGGGTGGCTGAGCCGCGCGGTCGTGGGAGCTCGTTGGCCACGTCGGCCACGATCCGTCCGGGTCGCGGCGACATCACGACGATCCGATCGGACAGGTACACCGCCTCTGCGATGTCGTGCGTGATGAACAGGACGGTAGCGCCGGATTCCCGCCAGATCGACAGGAGTTCGTCGTGCATATGCTCGCGGGTGATCGCATCCAACGCGCCGAAGGGCTCGTCCATCAGGATGACTGCTGGATCGGTGACCAGTGATCTCGCGATCGCCACCCGCTGCCGCATCCCACCGGACAGTTCGCTCGGATACTTTCCTCCGAGCGCCGTCAGCTTCACCATTGTCAGCAGTTCTTCGACCCGACGCTCGACCACGGCCCTGTCCGCCGGCCGCTTTCCCATCCGAGCGGGAAGCCCGATGTTCTCGGCGACGGTGTACCACTCGAGCAGCGAGGGGGTTTGGAAGGCGATGCCGACCTTGCTGCTGGGACCGCTCACCTCCTCGCCCCCGATCTGCACCGAGCCGGATGTCGGGGACATCAGCCCCGCGATCATCCGGAGGATGGTCGACTTGCCGCAGCCGGAGGGACCCAGGAGCGAGATGAACTGCCCGCTCGGGATCGTCAGTGTCGTCGTATCCACTGCGCGGATGGACGTGCGATCCCGGGTCCGGAACTCCATCGAGACGTCGCGGAGGGCGATCGATCCCTCGAAGGTCTCCGTGATGCGCGGCGCGACGAGGGTCACTTCTCCTCCACGATCGCGTCGTGGTCGAATTCGTTGGCGGCGGCGATGTGATCCGCAGTGAAGAACTCCTCCGGCAGCACCTCACCCGTCGGCGTGATCATTCCGGTTTCGACAAAGTAGTCGATCTGGTTCTGCCACCGTTCGGCTGTCTGGTCGCCCCACAGCGTGCCCTCCGGTCGATCGGTGATGCCCATCGTGTCGAGGGTGGTCTGCAGGATGGCGAGGTCGTCGCTGAGTGCGGCGCTCTCGTCCTCACCGGGCAGCGGCGCGCGCTCTGGATAGGCACTCCAGAAGATGCGAACCGCGCTCTCCGGGTACCTCTTCAGGTACACAGCGGACTTGGCCAGCGCTCGGGAGACACCCTCCACGAGCGCGGGGTCGTCGGCGACGATCGCATCCGTCGTCATGATGCCGATCCCGTCCATGGTGCCCGACCACTCGGTGCCCTCGAGGACGCGAATGTCGTAGCCCGCGAGCTCCCACGAGGTGTACAGCCCCGGCCAATAGAGGACGGCGTCCACTTCGCCCGACTCCAGGGCCTGCATAGGAGTCGTCCCGTAGCCGGTCTCGATGATCGTCACATCGTCCTTCGACAGCCCGTAGGGTTCGAGCGACCGAGTGACATAGGCGTCTGCGTAGGGGCCGACCCCCCACGTTCCGATGACGCCGCCGGCCAGGTCCTCGACGGATGTCGACGGCGAGTCCTCGGAAACCGCGAGGCTGATATTCAGATCTGGGATGAGGTTGTAGATCATCTTGGTTTCGATGGAGGCACCGTTGCCGCTGAAGAGCGGTTCAGACGGCGAGGACATGATGAAGTCCACCTGGCCGGTTGTCAGCGACTGCAGCAGCCCGTCGGCGGCGGCATCGATCGTCATGTCGATGCACTCGTCGGCGAAGTAGCCCAGCTCGTCGGCGAGGATGCCGTACGGAATGTACGAGACATCGAGGTCGGCGGTGCCGATCACCAGATGGGCGGGCGTCATCTCGGCGCAATCGAGGGATGCCGCTCCGGCGGAGTCACCGGGGCCGGATGATGCGCAGCCGGCCAATGCGGCCGTCATGCCGACCACGGCGGCGACCGCTGTTCCAGCCCTCAAGCCTCTCGTCAGACTCACCATTCCTGCCTCGTTCCTCGTGTGGGATCGCCCTGGGCTCGGGTGGCCGGGTCGATGTGAGAGGAAAGCTATAGGCGGAGCCGCTCCAGGGTGTTGCGCGGGTTGTCACCGCGGGTTACGCCGTGATGAGGCGATCCATACCCCCGGATTTCGCGGGGTCCGAGCTTGATCGCGTTGCGTTACGCCGTTGCTGATGACGGATCGGAGATGGTTACGCCGGGGACAACGTGGGTTCGTCTCACGGGATGGGCGCCCCTATCGGTTTTCATGACTCGATCAGATCCACGTCCGGAAGCGCGCGGGAACCCCTGGGCTTCCAGGCCTCTCTGGTCAGGACAACAGGAGGTGGCGACGCCGCCGTCCATCGATCGCTGTGCGCTCTGCGGAACGGATGCCACGAGGGACCGACGCTTGTGCGGCGACGTGGTCGCGGCGTAGGCGACGCGATCAGCAGGCCTCGCACCGCTCAATGATTGCGGCGCGCGATGGGTGCCCACGTGCATCGATTCGGAGCCGGGGAGACCGCGGCTGCGGGGATTTTTGGTGGACCTGAGGGGACTCGAACCCCTGACCCCCTGCATGCCATGCAGGTGCGCTACCAGCTGCGCCACAGGCCCGGATGGTCTCGCGGATGCCCAAAACCCCCGGAATTCGGCCCTTGGGCTTCACTCCGGTGGTGGTAACTGCCAGCATACGCGACCAGCCATCGAGGCTTCTGGGTGCTCCTGGAGTGATCTCGAGGTATCTGAAGCGTCGACTTTATGCCTACAACTCGAGTGCAGGCGCGCGTCCGGACTCGCTGATTATCGATCGCGAGGTTTCAGCGCCCGTTCCTGAGCGGCGGCGGGCGCTCCGAGAAGCCGGATCGCCTCGGAACGCACAACGCGCTCGAGAATGTCGGCGGTATCGCTCAGCACCTCTGGGCTAAATGATCCAGAGCCGTGTGAGAGCGTGTTGCGGGCCCTCGTCAGTGCGCTGTGGACGGGGAGCGCTCCACGACCGATGTGGGAAGCGCGGACGGCCTTCACAAGCTCGCTCGCGCTGAGCTCGTCGGACACGGATGAGGGCATCCTCTTCAGGAGGGACGCCAACGCAGCGTCCAGCCCCTGCTGGGCCTCCTTTCGCATGTTTTTCTCGATGAACGCAACGTCCTGCTTCCCGAGTAGCGCCTTCACGCGGGTCATGATGCCTTCGCGCTTGTCGGCGTACTTGGCGCCGTCGGTCGCGTGCTTAGCTCGGTTTTCGAATCCGTAAGAGCCCTCAAGCGCCTGAAGCAGCAGGAGGAAACGGGATCGCGGATGTTGATCAGCCGCGGTCGTCATCGCACCGTACGTCTCAAGTAGCGGTTGCTGTTCGGTGACCAGCTCCTGCCAACG